>QNYF01000009.1 GCA_003978695.1 Desulfobulbus sp.
AATGAAACTGTCAAATTCCAGCTTCCTGAGATGCATGTATAGTTCCAGGAAGCAGCCCTCCAGAATGAGCCGGTAGATTTCCTACGTCTGGTTGAAACCACCTGCGGCCCCCTTTTCTACACTTTCCGTATTTACTCAGGCAGTTACACTTATTTTTCCTTGCTTTTCTGAGAACTCCGTCTTAGATTTTAGATAAGCCTTAGAGGAAATTACTCATAGTAAGGACTCATTATGGATAAAAAAACGAGCTGGGACGATATTCCTTCATTGGATTTACGCCTTGATAATGACGAAGAGGATGAAGGATCCATTGACAAAAGAAGTGCGGTTCGGATGGTCTCCAAAGATATTTTGTCGATGCTCAACGAAAATGCCAAAATTCTATACGTTCGGGTGGCCACTCAAAAGGGGATCCTCAATAAAAGAGGGGTATTGCAGGATATTCATCAGGGGGGATTATGTTTTCTTCTACCGGAACATGGATTAAAAAAGCAGCAAAAGATTAAAATACAGGTGATGCTGGGTACTCGCCCTTTTAAGAGCAACGCTGTTGTCTGCTGGAAAAGCACCGACAAAGTCGGCATAAAGTATATTAATCCTGCCCCGGAAGATGTAAGTTTCCTGGCAGAACTCTACTCAGCAAAAATTCTTAATAGAGTATAAAAACAAAACCCTGTTTTTCAGGGAGATCTCCACCAATCGTTTGTCCACTCTTTTTATTCCCGAAAAAATGCGTAAATTGTACTGCCGTTATGCCTTACGCCTGAAGAGTTACCAAAACTCTTACTCTTGACTCTCCGTTGATTCCGCTGTTGGCAGGAACATATTCAACAAAATTCCGACAATTGCTGATAAACCAATCCCCTTGACTGTAAAACCTGCTGATCCAAGTGCCATATCACCTATGCCGAAAACCAGAATTAAAGAGACAATAACCATGTTTCTCGGCTGGGCCAAATCCGTTTTTTCCCGAACAAGCGTGTTCATGCCAATTGTAGCAATAGTTCCAAACAGCAGGGTCATGATGCCCCCCATTACCGGAGTTGGAACCGTAGCAAGCAATGCTCCAAGGGTACCGGAAAATGACAGAATAATTGCCGCAAGAGCAGCCCAGGTCATAATTGCCGGATTATATGCCCTGGTCAAAGTAACAGCACCCGTAACTTCCGAATAGGTCGTATTAGGTGGGCCACCAAGCATCGATGCAAGCGAGGTAGCAATACCATCCCCCATCAGGGTTCGGTGCAATCCGGGATCTTTCAAATAATCCTTTCCTGTCACATGGCTGATGGCCAGCATATCGCCGATATGTTCAATTGCGGGCGCAATGGCCACCGGAACAATAAACAGGATTGCCTGCCAGTTTAATTCAGGAAAAACAAAAGAGGGAACAGAGAAAAAAGGAGCGGCAATCACTTTTGAGAAATCAACCATACCAAAGAGTATTGCCACTATATAACCAGCCAGCACACCGATAAGAATAGCAATCAAACGAATGACCCCTTTACCGAGCAGGACGGAAAAAATAGTGACGAGCAAGGCAACAAAGGCTACAACCAACGCCGGCCCCTGGGAGAATAGAACCGCTGCGCCATCGCCGGTTTTCCCCATGGCGAGATGGACCGCAACGGGGGCAAGACTCAGACCAATAACCATAATTACAGGTCCAACAACAATTGGAGGAAGGACTTTGTGAATTATCCCCTGCCCCCGAGCTTTAATAAGCAACGCCAAAATAACGTAAACCACACCCGCTGCCATCAGCCCTGACATCGTGGCAGGAATCCCCCAGGTTTGCACTCCATAAATAATTGGAGCAATAAAAGCAAATGACGATGCCAGAAATATCGGAACCTTCCTGGCAGTGATGATCTGAAAAACCAGGGTTCCCAAACCGGCCGTGAACAAGGCCACATTAGGATCCAGCCCCGTCAATATCGGGACAAGAACCAGTGCCCCAAAGGCCACAAAGAGCATCTGCAGCCCCACAACAACCTGTTTAACTATCCCGCTTGTATCAGCATCTTCAATCATAGATTCCCCCTTCCACCCTGGAATACTCTATTCCTTCGATTACATTTATCAGTAATGAGGCTATTTTGTTCCAAAAATCTTATCACCGGCATCACCCAGCCCCGGCAGAATATATCCGTTTTCATTCAACCGTTCATCAATACCGGCCACCCAAATATCAACATCCGGGTGGGCAGCAACCATTCTCTTTATGCCTTCAGGAGCGGCCACCAGAAATATACCGTTAATATCCTTACATCCTGCTTTTTTTAACATGTCCACAGTGGCAATAAGTGTGCCGCCTGTGGCCAGCATGGGATCAAGCACCATGGCTTTTCGTTGATCAATATCTGGAACAAGCTTTTCAAAATAGGTAACAGGTTGAAGGGTCTCCTCATTTCTGTAAAGACCAACAACCGAAACTTTGGCACTCGGAATGGCTTCCAGCACGCCATCCATCATACCAATACCTGCCCGCAAGATCGGGACAATGGTGATTTTTTTCCCTTTTATACGATCGACTTCGACAGGTCCTGACCAGCATTCAATAGTTACTTTCTCTGCCGGCAAACTCCTGGTTGCCTCATAGGTAAGCAGCATACCAATTTCCGAAGAAAGATCTCTAAAATCCTTAGTCGAAATATCTTTTTCTCGTAACAAGCCTAACTTATGACGAACAAGCGGGTGGGTAATTTCATGAACAGCCATGATGCCTCCATTGGATCTCGGGTTGACACAACAAAACTGTACCTTTTTAGCATTAAACCACCTTTACAGCCAGTGATAAAATCCAGAAATAATGTATAAGGCGAGAAAGATAGAGACTGAGCGATGAAAAAGGCTATTGGCAATAGCCATAATGGAACCAGGACGATTGCAGAAATATCGTCTGGAAACAGGAAACTCCTCCTGTTTCCAGACGATTGTCAGCAACTCGAAAAAGAAAAAAGAGTAGGGAAAAATCTGGAAAAGACAAGACCTTTACTTTTCCTGGGATTTCTTACGATGCGACTCCCAGCACATTTGCGATCTCCTGTAAGGCAACTTTTTCTTTTTCGCTTACCTTTGTTCCACCAAACCCAAGAAAGCCCCCCTCTTTGGCGGCATTTGCGGCTTTTACGCTAACATCGTAAAGCCAGGCTTTAATTTCTTTGGCTTCTTCAGGAGATGCTTTGGTATCAAGAACAGCGGCTGCATTTTTCAGAGCATCAAACGCCGTCTTTTTTACAGATTCAAGATTTTTTTTCTCAAATTTAAGCTGCGCCTCTTTGGCCATTTCCCGTTCTTTGAACTCAGCAAGAAGGGTTGACAACAGTTCACTGTTATTTTCCTTTCCCTTACTTATAATACTGCTGGAAACAGCAAACGCTTCCTTCATGCTGCCGATCACAAAGTTCGGATCTGCCATCATGATATAAATACCAGCTGCTCCTGGAGCCTGCAGCAACTGCTTCCAGTCTTCTCCGGAAAAATCTGCTTTTACTGTCATTTGCTCTCCTCCAAATAAAAGAAGGGGACGATAATCAAACCATCCCCTAATATACAACACGAATAAACAAATCTACGCTCAATCAAGTGGAATACGTATTTTCTGACCTACATATATTTTGTCAGGATCTTTAATGACCTCGCGATTTGCTTCAAAAATTCTCATGTATTTAGAACCGTTTCCATAGAATTTTTTCGCAATACCCGACAAGGTGTCACCCGAAACAATTTCATAATACTCAACCTGTTCGGTAGGCTCAGGAGCGACTACACCATCATAACGAACCTCACTGACGCCATTGACATTACCCGCCATAAGCACAGCTTTTTCTAGAGCCTCAGCATTCTCAGCCTCTCCTTTCAAGGATACCACACCATCCTCGATGCTTACTTCAAGATTCTTTACCCCCGGGTTATCTTCTTCAATGTATTCAGAAATTTTTTCTGAAGCCTCAGCCTCTTTTGCAAACAGTTTTTTGCCAATACTTTTAGCAAAACTTAACAATCCCATTCCATCCTCCTGTAACAATCAATTGTCAAACAAATGACTATAAAACACTCTAATACGAAACATTTCTTCTATGCTGCATCAAGCGCCTGTTGAATATGTGCTACAACCTCCGGATGCAGATTAAGCCGTGATGCCAGTTCTGACATATAGCGTTCTTCTGCGGGAGTATCCACCTCAATGGCCAGCATTGATGCGGCATAAATCTGTGCAGCCATGTCGGCCTGTCCACCGGCAGAGGCAACAACAGCATCAATATCCAGAGGTTTATTTGCCTCTTCCATGAAAAATGCTTTTTCTTCTTCCGACAATCCACCCTCTTCCAGCTTGCCGACGATTCGTTCAATTTCAGCCTGATCAATTTGTCCATCAGCTTTTGCCGCATTAATCATAGCCTTAACAATGACTTCAGCATCATGTTCCAAAGCCGCCACGTCGTCATCGGTTTCCGGTTCAAAAAGAGCTCGCGGTGGTTCACTTGGAGCCTGTCCTATTTTTTTCAATGCAGAAAAAGCAAGAGAGGCAAGCATGGCAAGGCCTCCACCGCCTACCGCACCCCGGGCAGAACGACCACCTCCACCAAGAACAGCTCCGGCCAATGCCCCCAAACCACCCAAGGCAGCATTTCTATTACCACTCAGGCTTCCAAGGACATCGCCAATAACACCGCCAAGACTCCCCAGCCCGCCACCAGCGCCCATGGAAGAGCCTCCACCAGATTGCGCCCCTCCCATCATTTTACCCAGCCCACCGATAATATCGGTGAGCGAACCACCACTTCGTCCCGCACCAAAGGCATTCGATACACGAGAGCCACTTGACTGTGACATGCCCTGCTGCACAATTGTTCCTAAAATGTCCATAAAACCAGCCATCTTATCCTCCTGAGTTGTTGGGTTCAACAGTCGTTGTTATTATTTGGCAACGAGCATATTGCAGCCACTGATAAAAAACATAAATACCAAAATACATAACCTACTTCTCCGTTTGTCCCGTTTTCGATTCAAAGGAGACATCAGGCATTTCCCGCTGCGTAGCCAACTCCAGGGCAAGATATTCCTGCCTTAAAAAGTTGAACCTGCCTGCAATCAAAGAAGCGGGAAAAGATTCTACCATAGTATTAAACCGCGATATATAGTTATTGTAACGATTTCTTGCCCGCTGAATATCCTCTTCGATTTCATCGAGTTTATTCTGCAAATCCAGAAAATTACCACTGGCCTTCAGGTCAGGATAAGCCTCAGCAACGGCAAGCAACCCGCCAATATTCTGCGCAATCCTCTGCTCTTCCTCAATACGGCCTGGTTCAGACAACCGACCAAGCTGCCGAGTCTTATCCTGAAAAATCTTCCCTTCATGGGAAGCATAACCTTTGATTACCCGAACCAGGTTTGGAATGAGATTAGCACGCCGCTTGAGGGCTACATCAATTCCGTTTAACGATTCTTCAATCCTGTTTCTATATTTGATAAATCTGTTATACGTCCCGATAATCCAGGAAGTAAGGACAAAAAGAACAAACAGTGAAGGAATGATGACCTCAGGTTTCATAGCATACGGCTTAGCTATTTACAGAATCAGCCAGCTGCTTACCAGGCTTGAATTTGGCAACTGTTTTTGCCGCAATATCCATTTTTTTGCCGGTCTGGGGATTTCGACAGCTGCGTGCAGATCTCTTAGTCACTGAAAAAGTGCCAAAACCTATCAGGGAAACTTTGTCTCCCTGGGCAAGAGTTTCTGTTACAGCCTGCATAAACCCCTGCAGGGCCTTACCGGCATCAGCTTTTGTCAGATCTGCAGATTCCGCAATTGTGTTAATCAACTCTGTTTTGTTCATTGGAACGCTCTCCTTGTTGTTGGGATATGGGCAAAATGCCCTGAAACCGAGTAGTACGAAACAAAAATATTCTCCCCCACTGCCTCGCTTTTTTCTTTCATCTTCAGTAGCTCTTCAGCTGGATGCTGAAAACTTGCAAAACCACCTACCTGTAACTGTTCAGGAATGCCTCAGGTTCGAAGTTCTACGCATACCAGTTCATTTAAAATTGTGAGAAGCGTACTTGTGCTGCTCAAGCAGGATTAAATGGGTAAAAATGAGGAATTCCTGAATAGTTACCATCTTCATGAGAAATATTAAAAACCACCGCCGGTTCTAAAACCGCCCCCCCCCCCGTATGACCTCCGCCACTACCGGGAAAAGAAAAACCGCCACCGCCAAAAATGCCGCCGCCACTACCGGGAAACCCCATACCACTCCCCCAGATCGTTCCCCGGCCAAAGCCTCCAGAACCAAACCCCGGATCAGCCTGACGCTGATGATAACGACGCTGCTGTTCAAGAACCCGCCAAAAAGCCTGACTGCTCATTGCTCCATTAATCAAATTTCCTAAAACACTGCCAATAAGAGCTGGATCAGAAAACCCGGTTCCTGCACTATCGTAACGATTCCGTTTAAACTGAACCCTCAGAGTTTCAAGTTCCCTGAGGCGTTCCTGCTGCCGACTGTTTTCATTTTTCAGCTCAATTATCCCTGACTCCAACTCCTTTTCCCGGGCTTCCAGATCAAAAAGTTGACTTACGACCACATCATCTTCCGGAAAGGGTGTAGAATAGGCCTGCTGACGGAGATCATGCAAATCATCTCTGCGTAGTTCTGTTGCCAGATAGTCGACAGCCTGCTGAAAATATCGATCCTGACCAGCGGAAAAATCTGCTTGGATCTGTTCAAGTTTCTGTTGGTCATTAACAGTTTCTTCGATCTGCTTGTCAATTGAAGCAAGTGCGCTTTCTTCCTGACTGAGTTTTTCTTCTAATGCAGGTATACCATCTTCTTCCCTTGCCTTGGTGTCAAGCGCTTTAAGTTCCTCAAAAGCTTTTTTAGCTCGCTCTTCAACCTGTTTCGCATGTTCGCGCAATCGAAGGGGGATTTCCTGGAGCTTGCTGAAATTGACCCTTGCCACTGAATATCTAATTAATTTTGCTACCCTGCTGTCAAGCCAACGGGTTAACCCGTTGGCCTCATATTCGACAGTAGAATATTTTCGGTTCCAGAGATACATAAACAACGGATCATTTCGATACGTTGTTCCTTTACTGTCAAGCTCTTCTTCTCGTTGGCCGGCCTTATCCTGGGCGTGCTTTAACGTTCGCTCCAGATCACGGGCGATCTGCAACTGTTTTTGATATGCGGCATCCTGCTCCAGGCGGTCCTGCGTCTTCTTCTCTGCGGTATCCACAATTTCTGCGGCAGCTTCAACCTTACCCGCCTGATCCTGGCGTTTTGACTCAAGCTCATGCCGAAGCATACCCAAAGCTGAAAGATCCCGAAACATTTTCTGTAACTCTACCTGACGCTGTTCGAGCATTTTTTCAACATTTCTCTCAGCATCATCCGCAACAATAAACTGCTTGTCATTTACAAAAAAATCCACCCGCAACCGACCGAGTTCACGATACAACTGGAGTTCTTCCTGTTGCAGAGCCAGAAGTTTGGTATTTCTCTCCTCTACGAGTTGTGAGGTTGAAGCGATTCTACCGCGCAGCTCTTCCAGGGAAGAATCAAAAGAAGCTAATGTCTGTCGACCACTGATCATATGCGCCTCAATGTCACTACCATGACGTTATTGCTCCTCCGCCCACATGAGCTGAGTAGTCAGGAACCAGGTATCCCTTTTTCTTTTCACCCAGAATATTGTCCTGGATTATTCCGTCATCCTTTTTATCTGCACCGATACGTTCAAAAACTCTTCTGTCAACCCGTACGCCCCATTTAGAGACCATCTCCTCCTTACCTGTTTCCTCGCTGGTTACCGGTACTTCAAGGATTTCGCCTCCCGGCCCCACAGGTTCAACTATTATATAATAGTTGCGGGCAGAACTGTTCACATCCGGAACTCTCCAGACACCCGAACGTTCTCCGGGGCGAACAACAACTCTCAGTGAATACTGCTGATCAAGAACACTTTTGATTCTGGCAAAAAGATCCAGGGCCTTTTCCATTGCCTTTTGATCACCTTTTTCTACAGCGGTTTCAGCCTCGGCATTAATCCGGTTGATAACATTTTTGGCCCTCTCAGATTGAGCACTGTGCCACGTCGCCTGGTAGCTGCTTTTTATCTTGTCTGGCATAGCGGACCTCGGGCCCGCAACCATAAAATAATACATCCCCCAGACAAGAAAAAATGCTGCAAGCAGTCTCAACAACCATTTACCCCACCGACCACGGTTGATATAGACAGTGGCAAACCAGGTTGCGACTCCCTTGGGGGGAGGCTTATAACTGAACCGGTCTTCCCGGAGAGCCTGTACCCCCTCTTCCAGAACATGATCGGGGACTTCGATACCTTGAGTTCGATAAATTTTACGCAGCTTCTCTTTAAGACGCTCATCTCTGAGATCCGAATCGAGTTCCTGCTCAACAAGTTTCCCCTGATGGCGCAGGGTATCAACGACGTCCATTGCCAGCATAACCTCATCAAGAGGTTGTTTATCACTGTTGCTGAGGACTTCACTCATCCTTGATCACTCAAAAAAAATTAACACGAAGATAAACAATTTCAGTCTATCTGAAAAAAAGTACAACCGTTATTCTTTATCGCCGAGGGCAAGGACTGTACCACCTTCGGCTAACCTGGCCATTCTTCGTTTACCGTCTTCCACGGCCTCACGGATTTCCTTGGCATTCGCTGTACTCTGCGCCCGCATTTCAACAATAATTTCCCGGGATTTAACCTGGAAATTCACAACAGACTCTACCAGCTTCTTGACAGCGTCTGCTCGAATTGTCGGACCATACCCGGCCTTGACAGCAGCCTCTTGAATCTTGCCACCTACGTCAGCCAAGACTTCAATAGACTTGCTCATCCCCTCTTTCATCGCCTCAATTGTCTGGGTGCTCTCATTAAGCCCGAACATTCCGGCAAATGAAGCAGTCAAGGCGGTCAAAACAACCTCGTTTGTGGAGAAAAAACTGACCGCCTGGGAATACAGGCGTTCTTTTATATTTGTTGTCTGGAGCAGCCGGGCCATAACCACATCAGAAGTGTTATAGCCAATGGTGAGATTATCAGACAAGTCCTTGGCAATCTGATACCGTTTTTCTGTATCCTGCAAAGCACGGACTTTTTCGTCACGCGCCATTTCAAGGCGGGCACGCTGTACATCATCATCTCCCTGATAGGCCTCTACATTTTTTGTAGCCTCCTGAACTTCCTCTTTGGCCCCATCCCAAATTGCCTCAGCTTTTTTCAGTACTTCAAGGGCCAAAATCTCTGACTCCTTCATTGCACCTCGAAAATCCTGATAGGCTTCAAGAATAATCTGCTCACGCTGAATCTGGTCCTGAGTGCTGTCAGTTACATCCAGATAAGTATCTTTAATCTTGCCAAAACGGGAGGCAATATCGCCTCGGGTTGCCTTCATCCAAACATTACCAAGTCGCTCAAAAGTAGATATTTTGCCGTCAGCAAGCTGATCAACCATACTTTTGGCATCGTCACGAATAGAATTAAATGCGCTGGTTATGTCCTCATAGCGATTACTTATATCCATTGCCTGAACCTGCTCACGAACCACATCATTAAAAAAAGATGTCTGGTTAAGAGTGCGGGAAATAGCAATTATACGGTCTTCATCAATATCGGTAAGCTGATTAAGAAGCACAACCATGGGATCAATCTTTCCCTCGTCCTTCTCTGGAACCAGACCGAGATCACGAATCTTGTCCATAGCTTTGTCCAGATACTTCATCGGGCCTGCTGACATGGTATACCTCCACTAGTTTTCAGGAAAATAACAAATGTGCTTGTAGTAATACAGTTAATATCTCTTATCAATTATTTTAGACGTTCTTAACCGAATCTGAATGTTTCATCAAAAAACGTTACCCCACTAGAACAACATACCAATATCACGTAGAAAAATCAAACATTCTAACGCACTGATGATAAACTAAAAAAAAGATGATCTGTTGTATTGCAGATGAAACCCGTGAGTTTTGATAAAAAGATATATGTTCTGTTCATTTAACAGGGGAAATAATTTTCATCCACCGGATCCGGCTTCCTGCGAGTTACTGTATACATTGCCCCAATTTATTCAAGGGTTTATCCCATTTGGCCTGTCGATTTCCTGATTTCCGTTGCAGTTCAACAAGAAATGTCACTTAGACATATGTGAAGATACGTATGAAAACACTTTCAGCGCTGTGCCAGCTCCCATTCTGTCTCAAAAAAGAGACCCTTAAACCTGGGCATACGTACAGAGTTATTCTCCCGCACAGAACTGCAGCACCGACATACCCCTCTTGTGGCAGGGAAAAAACTTGATAACTATTCAGGTAGCATCACAACTTTGGCATAACGTGTGGTCTGTAACTGTTCAGCACCTCAACCGGGTGCCCCGGCATATATTTTAAAAGTAACAAAAAATCAGTACGTTGATATTTTGTTACTTAGAAGATGTGCCCCATATTGTAGCAAGCAGGCCAACGAACTATAGACCACCTATGTGAGGCGGCCTAATTGTCGCGGGCAAGTCACGACTCCGAGATGGGGTGCAGCTGAAGAGTTACAAAACTTGGGCTTAGAAAACGGTACTTACGCTTCCGGAATAAAAATAATCTGCTTTTGAGGAATTACCAGCCTGACCTGTTCCAACTCATCATAGATTCTTTTTCCGCGCTGATGGGCCTCGTCTGCGAGGACCGTAACGTCACCGATCTGCACACCATATCGCACTGTAGCCCCTAAAAACTCTCTCGATTTGACCGTGCCCCTGATACACATTGACGCACTATCCTGCTCTTCAGGATTGACCTTAACGCTCTGCGGTCTGAACACTATCGCACCACGACTTCCCGTAACTTTCATGTGAAGAGGTAACTCAACGTCCTGCCCTGCTCTCAGCACAGGTTTGTTCTCTTTTGTGATGACCTCTCCTTCGATCATATTGGTTGTGCCAAGAAAATGAGCCACAAACGGATTGGCGGGGTTATCATATAACTCCATGGGGGAACCGATCTGCTGGATAATACCTTTATCAAGCACGGCCATCCGGTCAGAAATTGTATTTGCTTCCTCCTGATCATGGGTAACAAAAATAGTGGTCAGACCGAGTTTCCGCTGGAGCTTGAGAATATCAGTGCGCATCTGCACACGAAGATTCGCATCAAGATTAGATAACGGCTCATCGAGCAACAATAATCTTGGTCTGATAACTATTGTTCGGGCCAGGGCAACCCGCTGCTGCTGTCCGCCCGAAAGCTGTGAGGGGTGGCGACCTGCAAGATGCGTCAGCCCAACCATATCAAGAGCTTCTAATACCCGATCCTTACTCTCTTTTTTAGGAACACTCCGTTCTTCAAGGCCAAAGGCCACATTTTTTTGAACGGTCAAATGCGGCCAGAGCGCATAATTTTGAAACACCATGCCCACGTCCCGTTTCCAGGGAGGCAGAGATAAAATATCAATACCATCAATGAGTATTCTTCCCTGCGGCTCAGGACCAAAACCCGCAATCGCCCGAAGGAGTGTCGATTTGCCTGAACCGGAAGGGCCGAGAAAAGCAAAAAATTCTCCCGGTTCGATATCAAGATCAATTCCCTGCAGGACTTTAGTTTTACCAAAGGAGATATGAACATCTTCAATTTTCAGACGAACCGGCTTGACCTTGATTGCTAAACTCATGGTTATTGTCCTGTTGAATTAACCTGCAAACGTTTGTTCCGTTCAATAAAATGATGGGCCAGGTAGCTGCCAAGGGCCACAACCACAACAGCAATCAGGCCAAGAGCCGCACCAGGACCACGACCTGCAGCACTTTGCATAAAGACATAAATACCATAGGCCAGGGGCGCGTCGGATTCTGCCGTCACAAGCATGAGGGTTGCGGACAGTTCAACTGTTGCGGTGGCAAAACTGGTAACAAACCCGGCCACAATACCTCCGGCCATAAGCGGGACGATTATTTTGCGCACAGTTGCAGTTTTACCAGCACCAAGATTCTCCGCGGCTTCTTCAAGGGTGATTGACACCTGGTGGAGAGCTGCGGTGCAGGCGCGTAGGGCATACGGAAGTCTGCGGATTGTCAGGGCAATAACAATAATCACCCACCAACTGGCCAGTGGTTTACCGATAAAAGGCACATTAAAGTCATTAAAGGTTCGCAGATATCCGATGCCCAGAACAACACCCGGTACAGCCAGCGCTCCCGTTGCTACATAATCCAGCCACCTGCGGCCGATAACACCTGTCCTCAGCACGACATAGGAAATTGCCACGCCGATAGCGACATCAAAAGAAGCTGCAATTCCCGCATAGAGCAATGTATTTGTGATATATTCACGGGTCGTGCTGAACACCTCTACGTAATGGGCAGTGGTAAAAGCATCGGGCAAAACACTGTAGGACCATATCGTTCCAAAAGAGAGCAGCAGCAGGCTGATATGAGGTGAAAGGACCAAGACAAGCAGAAAAATAATCAGGCAATAGGCACCCGCCTTTTCCCATCCCCGCATATCACGCTTTAAGAGGCCACTTGACCCCTTACCGCCCCCGGAATAATCCTTTCCCCGGGATGCAAGCATGGAAACCCATAACGAAAACAGTGAAAAAATAACAAGAATAACTGAAATAACATATCCCATGGGATCTGAGATACCAATGGAGGATATCCGCAGATAAGCCTGGGTGGCCAGCATATTATTGACGTTCAGCAGCAATGGCGTTCCAAGGTCATCAAAGGCCTTGAGAAAAACAAGAGACGCACCTGCGAGATAACCAGGCATGGCCAGAGGTAAAACAATCCTGCGAAAAAGGCGCATCCCGGTAGAACCAAGATTCTGGGCAGCCTCCTCCATGGAACGATCTATATTGTTAAGGGCAGCTGAGAGATTAATCAGGATAAACGGAAAATAGTGAATTGATTCTACAAGAATTACTCCGTTAAGCCCTTCCATAAATGGAATATTCAGACCAAACCATTTATCCAGCAGCAGGTTGACCGAGCCATTACTGCCAAACAGCAGCTGCATGGCAACCGCCCCGACAAAGGGCGGCATAATAAGCGGGACAATACCAAGCGTCTGAATAATTATAGACCCCCCAAAGTTAAAACGGGTGGTAAAATATGCCAGCGGCATAGCAATAATACTGGCAAACAGAACCGACATACCCGCAACATAGAGCGAATTAATAAACGATTCTCGGAAAAGCGATGTCTTAAAAAAATCGACAAAGTTAATCAGGGTGAGCGCACCTGTTGAACTGTCCTGAAAGGCAACGTAAATGACCTTGCCAACAGGAATAACGAGAAAGACTAACAGAAAAAAAGCAAGGGATGATGCAACGAGATACGATGTACGGATACGCGGCATAAGATAATCCGCCTTTTGGAAAAGAGAAAAAAGTCCTGAAACACTTCAGACAATATATCGAAGTGTTTCAGGAAGAGTCCGGGCTTACAACAAAGACTGTGCCTTTCTGGCAAGCTTTGCCGCTTCAGCATAATTGCTTTTAACCATGCTGTCCCACTGTTGCTCGACCTCGGCCTGACGGCCTGTAACCTTGTCGGTGGCTTTTTTTCTCTTTTTCTTGAAAATTGCGGCAAAATCCTTATCAAAAGACCTGGCCTCATCAACAGGTAAAGCCGCAATCAGAGCCTTTGCCTCTGCAATCATCTTGGCAGCTTCAGCATTATTTTTTCCTGCCATAGCTTTTTCCGCATCCTGGACGGCCTTGGTAGCCTTGCGAAGATCGTCAAGCCGATAGGTTACCATAACGTCAAACAACGAGTTGACCAGATTGTATCTGTTCTTAGATTTGACTACGTCAAATTTGACTTTAGCGCCAATGGATTTATCCAGAAAAGGGTTGGGGAAATCTTTGGGGGCCTGTGCATAGATCTCAGGGCGGACCGGCAAACGGCGAATTTTGGGATCAAGAAGGATCTTCTGCCCCTCTTCAGAGAGTAAAAACTCAATAAATGCCGCTGCTGCTTCGGGATGAGGGGCCTTGTTAACGATAGCAATATTTGCAGGTACAAGGGTTGTCACTGTTGGATAGACAAATTCAACCGGGAAGCCTGACGCCTGGGAAGAAAGACCAAAAAAATCAATGACAATTCCCACGCCAAACTGACCGGAGTTAACCCCGTCGGGCACACCGAAACTCCGCTCGGTAACGGTATGAAAATTACCGCCAATTTCTTTCAACAGCTTCCAGCCCTTGTCCCAGCCCTCTCCCTGCAGGATGGTTTCTACAGTGAGATGAGTAGTACCTGAACGGGAAGGGGCTGACATTCCTGTATGGCCATGATAAACAGGTTTTGCCAGATCCTCCCATTCCCGGGGAGCTGGAATATTTTTAGCTTTCAAGTACCTGGTATTCCACATTATCCCATATCCTGACCCGGCAAAACCTTTATAGAAACCATCAGGATCATTAATGGGGTATGAACCTATAACCTCTGGAATACCTGTTGCCTTGACCTCATACTTTTGCAGCAGCCCATCTTCCTTTAAGACTTCAAACGCATCCGGAGCAGAAGCCCAGAAAAGATCTGAGGAATTATTGGACGCTGTCTCCTGAATGTATTTTACCCCGGCCGTGGTCTTTTTCTTCAGCATTTCAACCTTTACATCGGGATGAAGCTGTTCAAAAGCTTTCTTAAAGGTTGTGGTGAGATCTTTAGGATATGAGGTAACAACTGTTAACTGTTTTTCAAGTGCCTGGGCTGGCATGGCCAGACAAACCAGTAAACCTGTGGATAACGCCAGACGTCCAAATAGCCGCATAAGAAGCCCCCTTACAAAATTAATCTGAAATACAACTCATGATTCCTTGCCTAAACGTAACTCTTCAGGTGGGTGCGATAAACTTGCAGAACCACCGTCCTGTAACTGTTCGGGAATGCCTAAACAACACTGCTCAGGCTAAGGAGAGATCAACCGGGCTGCAGAAAATCAGTTAACCTTTAACCTGCCGCCAGTTCCCATACCATGGGGACCAGTGGCTTCCTGAGGTTTATAATTGCGGAGCACCCGCACCAGGTTGTTGTAGGCATCCATCATCGCTCCGACAACAACTTTCCCTTCAGGAGTACGGTTATACATGCCAAGGGCCCCGCCCGCATGTGTGCCCAGCAGGCCAAGTGCTCCCCCCAGGCTGGTACCGCTGGCACTCCCCTCAGCCACTGCCACTTGAATACCGGAACGGTTGTCGACGAGCGTCAACATACTTTGAGCCTGACCAAATTTGACAGATCCGGCAAGTGTTCCACCAATAAGAGAGCCAAGTCCGCCAAAAGCGCTGCCCACGGCTGACCCGATACCGCGCAAGCCGCCTGTATCGTTATCTCTAAACAAAAGAGTTGGCGACACGGTATAGTCGGCAGCCACCATCTGACCTTTGCCAAAATTGCTCTGCGCTCTGAGTTCCCCTGCCTGCTGCAGACGCCGTTCCTTTGTCATATGTCTGAATCCGGCACCACGTTCAACGACAACAAAACAATTACTCTGCTGGGCCAGTAAACGAAGAACAGGCACTGTTGATTGAATCCCGTAACGGCTAAAGAGATGTGTATACCAGCCGGCGGTATGATCCTCGTTAATACCCAAAGTTCCAAGTGGCCGGCTGCAGCGTTCCAGGGCATCACTGGCATTCTCTGTTGTCTGTCCACCGGCAGCCCCACTTGCAACCGTTTTCGAATTTGAAGACCCCATATTAACCGATCCACCGGCACACCCTCCCAGCATTACAGCAGCCGCCAGATAAACACATAATCTATTCATACTCTCCCCCATGCAAAACGTAAATAACACTAGATTAAAAAGTCAACTGGCACGGAATAATGCCAAAATTGTATGCACATAAACTACATGGAGTTCATTTTATTTTCAACAGAAAAGCTCCTGTGGCCAATCTGCCCTGAAGATAAAAACCGTCCTGAAAACATTATCCCCGTTGGGCATTTCACTTTCGGAGTGACTCTCTCAACTGCAATACTACAGCCAGAATTCAGGATACTTCCTGGTTTGCGGAATATTGTTGACCAGCAAGGCGACAACCAGCATCATTAATGCACCCAGGCCAACCGGAATAACGGCATAGAGATATCCAAGAGCATGAATTTTGCTACTGCCGATAACTGCGATCAGGGCTGTCGCACCGCCGGGCGGGTGAAGAGTCTTCGTCGCGTGCATGACAGCTATTGCAGTTGCCACGGAAAGCGACGAGGCAAGCCATAGCTGATGACTGAAAAGCTGATAAAAAAATACACCTATTACAGCGGAGATAACATGACCGCCAATCAGATTCCTGGGCTGGGCCAGCGGACTTCTGATAGCTCCATAAATCAATACCGCTGATGCGCCAAACGACCCTATGATCATCACCAGATCCGTCTGATCAAGGACATTATAATTCATAAAGGCAACCGCAGAAATACCCAGGAAAGCGCCTATCCAGGACCAGAAAATTTCAGAGAGCCTCACTCTGGGCGGACTTGTGGTGGAACCTTTCATCTTTGCGAAATATTTTTGCATAATGTTTACTCTTTAAGAAGCCCCTGTGGCACAAGGGAGGTATGAACGATATCTTCCCGGGAAACAATCCCCACCAGTTTATGTTCCTGATCCACCACCGGTACCCGGTTGATCTTTTTCTTTTTCAACAACGCTGCAACGTCTGGCAACCTCATGATCCCCTCAATGGTGACAGCGGGTGTTGACATTATATCTGCAACTTTTTTATCCCGGATGCCAATTGCCGCACAACTCTTGATATCTAGACACCGGGCAACGACATCCATAAACGATGTATTACTGTGCGTCCCCATACGGGAAATAAAATCACGTTCCGACAACACCCCCACCACCTGGTGGGCCGCATCAACTACCGGCACTCCTGACACCCCTCGAGAAGCCATAATATCTGCAGCCTCCTGCAACAACATTCTCTCATCAACAGTTACCACAGTTGTGGTCATCACGTCGCTGGCCTTTACCGACTCAACTATTCTCTTGACTGCTTCCTCATACACCAACTTATAAAGAGCTTTAAAGTCCCCGGGAGTAATATCCAGATATCCGGGCATGGCTTTCATGGCATCATAAATGTCCTGATCGGCAA
>QNYF01000044.1 GCA_003978695.1 Desulfobulbus sp.
CCCAGGCTCTTACCGAAAACAGAAGAGTTGAAATTCGTGGTTTTGGAAGTTTTTCCGTCCGCACACGTAAGCCCCGGACAACAAAAAATCCTAAAACCGGTAAGATGATGAATATCCCGGCAAGAAAAACCCTGCATTTTACCATGAGTAAATCACTCAAGGAAGTACTGATTGAGGGATAAATGCTCAGGACAAAAACAAAGGCCGGTTAACCTCGAACGCTTAAGGTTAACCGGCCTTTTTTATTGAAAGATGAGGTGTTTTAGTGCGTGTCCATAAATGGCCTTTTCGCCCGATTTCTGCGTCACTACGAAAATTCTCATTTCTGGACTGACACTAGATAAAGGCCGCAATATCGCCTTTACCTTCCCTCAAGATTTCCGGCTGGTCCGAGATGAGCGAAATAACGGTTGACGGGTCTGGATAGACCTCTCCTCCGTCGACTATCAGATCAACCTGTTTACCAAAAAGAGCATCAACATCAAGGGCATCTATTACCGGTTCGGGATGATCGTCTGACATCGCGCTGGTAGTAAGAATGGGATTGCCGAGTTCCTCAATGATGGCCAGACAAATGGGATTATCTGGAACCCTGATCCCCACAGTCTTCTGTTTGGTGAGCATAATTTTGGGTACCAGCTTGGAACCGGGCAACACAAAGGTGTACGGGCCTGGCAGATTTTTCCGCATCAGCCTGTAGGCAGTATTGCCGACATGACCGTATTTACTGATATTCTTCAGCGAAGAACACATAAAGGAAAACGGCTTCTGTTTGGGCCGTTTCTTGAGTTGATACACCCGCTTGACAGCTTTCTGATTGAAGATGTCGCACCCTACCCCATACATGGTGTCGGTGGGATAACAGATAACACCACCACGTTTCAAGACGTCAATGACCTGACTGATAAGGCGTGGCTGCGGGTTGTACGGATTTATTTCAATGCGTTTTGCCATGATATTTCCTGTGGGACCGGCAAACACTATGGCAGGATCAGCATGGAAAATCCATAAAAAAGTACACAGACAGCGGTTATTCGTTTGGGCCCAGCGGTTTTGTTCTGCATTTCACCTGGTTGCTTTTAACGAATAACGGTGGTAAGTTCATCAATAATAATTATCAAACAGACCTTGCGGAGCCGGTAAGCTGATGAGCATCCGCAACTGAATATAAATAAGTGTCAAAATGCTGCAGGTGAGTATTCCTGCCCAAACAACCTTCATTTAAAAACCAAGGAGCGTTCCATGTTCGATCAGGACATACCCCCGGCATATACCTTTGACGACGTCCTGCTCGTCCCCTCTGCCTCAGAGATTCTTCCCTCCGAAGTTTCCCTGGCAACCAATCTCACCAACACGGTCAGGCTTAATGCCCCCCTTGTTTCAGCCGCCATGGACTCTGTCACCGAGCACCGTACAGCTATTACCATGGCCAGGGAGGGCGGGATTGGCATTATTCATAAAAATATGAATATCAAAGACCAGGCAAGAGAGGTTGAACGGGTCAAGAAATCTGAGTCGGGTATGATTATTGACCCCGTTACCGTGACTGAACACCAGAGTGTTGCCGATGTTCAGGAAATCATGCGCAGTTATAAGATTTCCGGGCTTCCGGTGCTCCGGGGTGACAAACTGGTAGGGATTGTGACCAACCGCGACCTGCGTTTTGTTTCAGACGATGAACTGCGGGTAAGTGATGTGATGACCAGCAAAAACCTGGTCACAGTGCCCGAAGGAATTGACCTTGATCACTGCAAGGCTCTGCTGCATGAACACCGCATCGAAAAACTCCTGGTGGTGGATCCCGCCGGCACCCTTAAAGGCCTTATCACCATCAAGGATATAGAAAAAATTAAAAAGTACCCCCTTGCCGCAAAAGATGATATCGGCAGACTGCTGGCCGGTGCCGCAATTGGTGTAAGCCCGGACATGATGATACGCACCGAAGCGCTAGTCAATGCTGATGTGGATGTGGTGGTTCTTGATTCTGCCCATGGTCATTCAGCTGGAATTCTTCAGGCAGTTCGCGAGGTAAAAAAAGCCTGGCCGGATCTTCCGGTTATTGCCGGCAATGTTGCCACCGCAGAAGGAACAGCAGCACTCATTGATGCCGGCGCCAATGCCGTGAAAATTGGTGTGGGACCTGGCTCTATCTGTACTACCCGTATTGTCGCCGGTGTTGGCGTTCCGCAGTTGACAGCTCTTAAAAACTGCACGGAGGTCAGCCGCAAAAGGGGTATTCCCATTATTGCTGATGGGGGCATAAAATTTTCCGGGGATATCTGCAAGGCTCTTGGTATCGGTGCGCACAGCGTCATGATTGGCTCACTCTTTGCCGGAACTGACGAAACCCCGGGTGACACCTTTCTCTATCAGGGCAGGAAGTATAAAGGATACCGGGGAATGGGATCCCTGGGGGCCATGAAAAAGGGTTCCAGTGACCGCTATTTTCAAAAGAAAGACAGCGATGCCTCAAAACTTGTTCCCGAAGGAATTGAAGGCAAAGTCCCGTATCGGGGAGCAATTTCTGAAATGATCTATCAGCTGCTGGGCGGTTTACGTTCCGGTATGGGCTATACAGGATCTGCAACAATTGAGGAACTGCATAAACGGGCTAAATTCGTCCGTATTTCACCGGCCGGCCTGCGTGAGTCACATGTTCACGATGTTATCATCACCCGTGAGGCTCCCAATTACCGGACAGATAGTTTATAAACCAGGGCCGGAAGCCCCGGTTCCACTCTCTTTTACCTCTACTCAGAATACCAGCATATTATGTCCGTACATGACGAAAAAATACTCATTCTTGATTTTGGTTCCCAGACCACCCAACTTATCGCCCGCCGCATAAGGGAGCAAAAGGTCTACTCGGAAATCCACCCGTACACCCTGGCCTTAGACGAGATCAAAGCCCTGAAACCGAGCGGAATAATCCTCTCCGGCGGCCCGGCTTCTGTTTATGATGAGGATGCCCCCATCTCCGACCCGGCCCTCTTTGACCTCGGTATACCGATTCTCGGCATCTGCTACGGCGCCCAGCTTATGATGCACCAGCTGGGAGGAAGAGTTGAACAGGCTAAAAGCAGAGAATTTGGCAAAGCTCAATTATGCATAACCTCAAATGACAGCCTGTTTGCGGGTCTTGAAACCGCTCCTGCCAACCATCAGATATGGATGAGCCACGGAGACCGCATCGAGGCCATTGCCCCGGGTTTTCTTGTCACCGCCGAAAGCGACAACTCTCCCTGTGCTGCCCTGCGCCACGAAGAAAAACCCTTTGTCGCTGTCCAGTTTCATCCCGAGGTGGCCCATACCCTCATCGGCACGGATCTGCTGAAAAATTTTATTTTCACCATCTGCAACTGCAAGCCGACCTGGACCATGCATTCGTTTATCGAGTCGAATGTGGCCGATATTAAAGCAAGAGTCGGCAGTGACAACGTCATCTGCGCCCTGTCAGGCGGAGTTGATTCCTCTGTGGTTGCGGCCATTGTCCATCGTGCGATTGGCGACCAGTTGACCTGTATTTATGTCAACAACGGCTTGATGCGCAGTGGTGAAAGCGAGAGCGTGCTCAGCTTTTTTCGGGAAAAAACAGACCTGCACGTTATTGACGTCCAAGCTGAATCCTACTTTCTTGATCAGCTTGCGGGGATTGCTGATCCCGAGGAGAAACGTAAACGCATCGGCTATGGGTTTATCAAAATTTTTGAGGAGGAAGCGGGAAAACTTGGAGAAGTTAAATACCTGGCCCAGGGTACGCTCTATCCGGATGTCATCGAATCCGTTGTTTTTCGAGGGAATGCCCCTATTAAATCGCACCATAATGTAGGCGGCCTTCCTGAACGCATGAAACTGGACCTTATTGAACCACTGCGGGAACTCTTTAAAGATGAGGTACGGGAACTGGGTCTGGAACTCGGCCTGCCCGAAGAGGCTATTTACCGTCAGCCTTTTCCCGGCCCCGGCCTTGGTATCCGGATCATGGGAGAAATCACGGAGGAGCGGCTGCACATTCTTCGTCAGGCCGATGTGATTGTCCTGGATGAGATGAAAAGCTCTGGCTGGTACCGGAAGGTATGGCAGTCATTTGCCGTGCTGCTGCCCATCCAGACGGTTGGAGTCATGGGAGACGGCAGGACCTATGAACATGTCATTGCTATCCGCAGCGTGGACAGCCGTGATGCCATGACAGCGGACTGGTCACAACTGCCCTATGAGCTGCTCGGCCGGATTTCCACCCGGATAATCAACGAGGTCCGGGGAGTAAATCGTGTTGTTTACGATATTTCCTCCAAGCCGCCCTCCACCATTGAATGGGAATAACAGCCCCTTCGCGGGACGTTGAACATGCTTAAAACCGGAATTTACGTTGACGCCGAAAACATTAAGATGAGCGGTGGTTACGGCATGCGCTATGACGTGCTGGTGGATCTTGCCGACAGCGGTACCTCAACAATGCTGCGGGCTAACTGCTACCTGGCTGAAGATCGGGAGCGAACCGGAAAAGATCCTGAATACAGACAGAAAGTTTATTTTTATCACAACATTCTGCGCCAATGCGGCTTTAAAATTATTAAAAAGTACGTGCGGCGATACAAGGATGAAGAGGGCAATGTAACAACCAAGGCCAATGCGGACATGGACCTGGCAATTGATGCCCTGCTTCAGGCAAGAAATCTCGACAAGATCATCCTGGTCACCGGCGATGGCGATTTTATCCGTCTGGTCACGGCCCTGCAGAACATGGGCTGCCGGGTAGAAGTTATTGGCTTTCATAACGTCAGTCATGAACTGCGGGAAGCGGCTGATGCGTATCTTTCCGGCTTCCTTATTCCGGGCCTGCTGCCCATTCAGGCTGACAACCAGGACGAAGACGGTGAGTGGCAGCGGGGTACTGTTGCCAACTTCAATCCGGATCGAGGCTTTGGTTTTTTTCGATATTTTATTCGTAAAAACAATGGATTGTCTGCAAAGACAGTTTTTTTTCACCTGTCAAAATCCACTCTTGACGGAGATTATTATTTCCAGGATACACATCGTATTTTTGAATTTCAAATAGTTAACAATCCGGCAAATGACAACCGCTCAGAAGCCTGGAATATTCGCCTTGTAAAAGAGAACTGAATAGTAACGGAGTTTTCATGTGGAAGATTACTGTTGATGAAAAATGTACGGGTTGTGCAGAATGCGTTGATTCCTGCCCGGGTGAAGTGTATGAGCTGAGAGAGGGTAAAGCCGTCCCCGTAAATACAGACGAGTGCCACGGCTGCCATACCTGCGAGGCCGTGTGTGATGACGACGCCTGTCATGTTGAAGAGGAAGAGTAACACCGCAGGAGGCGTGTTTCATGGATAAACGGCCTGTGCTGGCCGGAGATATCGGAGGAACCAAGACCGCTCTTGCGCTGTACAATCCCGACCGGACTCTCCTTCGGGAAGCAACGTTTATTAACAGGCAGTTCAGCGATATTTCAGAGGTCATTGGCAACTTCCTTGCCGGAGAGAAACACCTGCCGGGTCGCGTTTGCCTGGGTGCAGCCGGCCCGGTACGCGATAACCGGGTGCGCATGACTAATCTTGACTGGGTTATTGACGCTGAGAAAATCTGTTCATGTTTCCCATTTGACTCTGTGCGTCTGGTCAACGATCTGGTTGCGACAACTGCTGGAGTACAACACCTTCCCGCCGACGGCCTTCTGGCCGTCAACCCCAAAGAGCGGAAACCGCAAGGAACCATAGCGGTACTTGCAGCAGGAACCGGACTTGGTCAATCGTTTGCTGCCTGGCATGAGAACCGGCTGTACCCGTTTCCATCCGAAGGAGGGCATGCAACCTTTGCCCCGAGAAATCAGCAACAGATCGAATTACTCACATTTATGCTGAAAAGTAAAAAGCATGTAAGTGTTGAACAGGTCTGCTCAGGCCTTGCAATCCCGGATCTCTTTACCTTTATCTCCTCTGCCTGCCCACCACCTGACTGGCTGAACCGACAACTACGACACCAACCGGACCAGACACCGACTCTTATCAGGGCGGCCGTGAATGCTCTAACCGGAGGCCCGGCCTGTGAGGCCGCTGTCCGGACAATGTTTCTTTTTGTTGATATCCTGGCCGCTGAAGCCGCAAACCTGACCCTGAAGTCCCTGGCAACCGGCGGGGTGTACATTGGAGGTGGTATTCCTCCAAGAATACTTCCCTTTTTTGATACGACCCGATTCATGGCTTTCTTTTCCAGAGGCTCCTTCAGCGACCTGCTTGCCGCAATTCCCGTTCACATCATCCTTGCCTCCGAAACAGCTCTAACGGGTGCCCGTGAATTGGCCATGACGAAGCGGTAACCACTGAGGTTGAGTGGTGTAAAACACGTCGAATCCCTATTGTCACGAAGCAAATATTAGAGTAAGTCTTAGTAACTCTTCAGGAGCACCTTATTTTTGTTCATTTAAGCTTGCTCGAGTAGCACAAGTAGCTTCACAGTTTAATGAACAGCTACGCTGTAGACTCCGAACCTGAGTCGATCCTGGACCATTGCAGGCAGGTGGTTCGGCAAGGTTTCAGCACCCACCTGAAGAGTAACCGGACGTTTTACATTGGGGACATACGGCTTGATATCTACCGGGCGACGTGGCAGTTAATGCAAACTATTTTCAAAACATGGAAACAATTTTTTGTAAGCATTACTTTGCTTCTGATTATTTTTTCTACCATTTCTGCCCTTTATATTCTCCACACAGAGGCAAACGAAAAAAAACGATTTCAAACCCACGCGCTGATTGTTGCCAACGGCCTGCACTCTCTTTGCAGATCAGGGGCTACCTCGTATCTGCAGCTCATCGCACGCCTGGAACATTATAAATCCCTTACGGTACAACTTTCCACAGGAGAACCCTTTATCCTGCTGACAGGCCCCCCTTTATCTGCCCCGGAAAAAATATTCAGCACGTTTCATCTTCTCCCGCTTACCTCTCTGTCCACTGATATTGTTTATAAAGGGCAGGTAATCGGCACGCTTAAAGGGCGTCACTATTCACGGCTTTTTTATCCTCTTCTCACCATTTTTTCTCTTTTGCTGGTGATGATGCTTGCCGGATTGTACTTGTTCAACCTGCTGGATAACAGAAAGCTGCTCAAACACCAGATTTTTGAACGAACAAAAAAATTCAGGGAAAGCGAACGGCGCTTTGAAGATCTTGTCAACCTGTTGCCGGAAATGGTCTGCGAGTCGGACCTGGACGGGACAATCACCTACGCCAATGCCCTGGCCCTTGAACGATTTAAACGAACAGAGTCAGACCTTGGTCATATAACCATTTTTGACCAGGTGATCCCGGAGCATGCAGAACGGATCAAAGAATCCGTCATAGATCTGATCCAGGGACAACCACAGGAACATCAGGAATTTACGGCATCTGCTACAGACGGAACAACCTTTCCCATCCTCACCCGCTCAGCCCCCATTTACACCAACGGTCAGATTTCCGGGGTCAGGACGGTTATTATTGACATTACCGAGCGGCACATACTTGAAGAAAAACTGCACCGGGCCCAAAAGATGGAGATCATCGGCCTGATGGCAGGAGGTGTGGCCCATGATCTGAACAATATTCTCTCAGGAATTGTCAATTATCCTGAGCTGATCCTGATGAAACTTCCCAAGGACAGCGAACTGCGGGATAATGTAAATGCCATAAGAAAGTCAGGGTTACAGGCCGCAGAAATTGTGGCCGACATGCTGACTGTCTCCCGGGGAGTGGCGGCAAGCAAAGTTGTTGCAAACCCTAATGAACTGATTCAGGAATACCTGGATTCACCTGAATTCATCCAGCTGCAGAAAATATTTCCGGAGCTTGTCTGGAAAGTCCATCTTGAAAAAAATATCGGGAATATACTCTGCTCTACAACGCATTTCCGAAAAAGTCTGATGAATCTTATTACCAATGCTGCAGAGTCCATAACCGGCATAGGACAGGTCTCTATTTCAACACTTAAATATAGAGTGGATGATAAAGAACACGTACATAATAATCTGGCAAAGGGAACCTATTGCGTCGTTTCTATCAGCGACACCGGGCCGGGAATTTCGCCCGAGGATCTCGAGCATATCTTTGAGCCGTTTTATACGAAAAAAATCATGGGTAAAAGCGGTACAGGTCTTGGTTTAACTGTGGTCTGGAATACTATGATGGATCATGACGGCGAAGTTCAGGTTGAAAGTGACAGCGGGGGAACAACCTTCTCACTCTCCTTTCCTGTAACCAGTCGACCAGTGGAACAGTCTCCCTCAATCGATGAACTTGAGCCGGTAATGGGTAATGGTGAAACTGTTCTGGTCATTGATGATGACCGGCAGCAGCAGAAAATTGCCAGACTGTTACTGGAATCCCTTAACTACAGACCAACCACCGTTTCTTCAGGGGAAGAGGCCGTAGAGTACCTCAAAGACCATGCGGTGGATGTTCTGCTCCTGGACATGCTCATGCCGCCAGGCATGAATGGCCTGGAAACATACAGGCAGATACTCACCATCCACCCAGAGCAAAAGGCCATCCTTGCCAGCGGTTTTTCAGAGAGCGAAGACGTGAAAAAAGCTCTTGAACTTGGTGCTTCATTCTTTATCAAGAAACCCTATGTGATAGATAAACTCGCCGTGGTCTTGTTTTCTACGCTCCTCTGATTTCTTTACGTCTCTTCCCGGCATGCCTTCAAGCCGGCAGGGATTGCCCCTCTCCTGCCGACTGCAAGTCAACATCCCGCCTCTATTACATTTACGCAATGATCCTTGACGCTTTGGCTTGAGCGTATCATTGTGTAGTTATCGTATGAGCAAGTTTTTACTTGCCGAAACTTTTCTTCACATCAGGGAGTTTTCAGCATGATACAGAAACACTTTATCAAAAAATTACAGATAAGTACCACTCTGCTTTTCATCCTTTCACTGTTGATTATCCAGCCCTCACACGCTTTCCAGGACGACAACATTGCCCTGCTGGATCGTTCTGCCAAGGCATTCAGTTCTGTTGTCAAAAAAGCGGGACCAGCTGTCGTGTATATCGGTGTGGAAAAATCGATAACAAATCAACGAAGTATGGGGCAGGGGCAGGACCCCTTCGGGATGTTCAATGACCCCTTTTTCCAGCGTTTTTTCGGACCACAGTTTCAGCATCCAAACGTCAGGCCAAGAGAGTTTAAGCAAAAAGCCGCTGGTTCCGGGTTTATTATTTCCAGTGACGGCATGATCCTGACCAACAATCACGTTGTGGAAGATGCGGACACCATCAAGGTCCGGCTGGCAGACGAGCGGGAATTCACCGCCAAGGTCATTGGCACCGATCCCCAGTCGGATGTGGCGTTAATTAAAATTGACGGTCACGACCTGCCAACGCTCCCCCTGGGCAACTCAGATAAACTGGAGGTTGGCGAATGGGTTATTGCCATTGGCAGTCCTTTTGAACTGAGCCAGACTGTTACAGTCGGTGTTGTTTCCGCCAAGGGGCGATCCAGGCTCGGTATAAATGATTATGAAAACTTTATTCAGACCGATGCGGCCATCAACCCTGGGAACTCTGGAGGACCGTTGCTGAATATCCATGGCGAAGCTGTTGGTATAAATACCGCTATTTTCTCCCGCAGCGGCGGTTATATGGGTATCGGTTTTGCCATCCCCGTGAACATGGCAAAAAACATCCAGAAACAGCTGCAGAAAAACGGGAAAGTTACCAGGGGCTGGTTGGGTGTAGTTATACAAAATGTCAATGCAGACCTTGCACAGTCGTTTAACCTGGATAAGGCCGAAGGAATTCTCATTTCAGAAGTGGCTGACGATTCCCCTGCCGCCAAATCCGGATTAAAACAGGGAGACGTCATTCTCTCTCTAAACGATACACCGCTTGCCGATGTTACTGACCTGCGCAATAAAATAGCCATGACCACGCCCGAGAGCAGTATTGATTTACAGATTATCCGCCATGGCCATAAAAAAACCATTGCTGTCCGGATTGGTGAACAGCCTTCATCTTTTGGCCACCCGGAAAAACAGAAAAAAGCCAGGGGCAACGATTCAACCCTCGAAAACATGGGACTTTCGCTGCAGGATCTGAGCGCCGAACTGGCCAAGCAGTTTAATTACAGCAAGGGCCAGGGCGTACTCATTGCCGAAGTCGCTCCTGACAGTCCGGCTTCCCGTGTCGGTCTGCGGCCAGGCCAGCTCATTGAAGAGGTTAACCAGATTCGGATACATTCGCTCTCAGAGCTTAAAAAAGCCCTGAAAAACGCTGATAACCCCAAACAGATACTCCTGCGTATCCGGGCTGGCGAATTCAGTCAATATGTTGTGCTGCACAGTAAATAACCCTTACCGGCACCGGGAAACCGGTGCCTTTTTTTATGCCTGATTCAATTCAAAATCTCATGAAAAGCATTGACCGGTTTGCGGATGAGCGCAACTGGGAACAGTTCCACAGCCCTAAAAACCTGGCAATGGCTTTAATTGTTGAAGCTGGTGAGCTGGTGGAACATTTCCAGTGGCTCGATCAGAACCAGAGCAGAAAACTGGATCCCAAAAAGCACCATGATGTCTCCCTGGAAATGGCAGATGTACTCATTTATCTTGTCCGGATGGCAAATCGCCTTGATATAGACCTGCTGGCGGCTGCGAATGAAAAAATAATGCTGAACGGGAAAAAATACCCTGTGCAGACAGCTGCCGGTCGGGCTGATAAGCACACCATCTGCGGCACTGATCCGTGAACAGACAGCAGCGAGGAGATGCTCTTTCTTTTTTCCTGCCGGGGAGAAAAATTCTGTCAGTAGCGCCTCTTGGGGATGGCAATGTCAATGATACCTGGCTTGTTGAGGTTGATCTGCCTGAAAAATTTGTTCTGCAGCGGCTCAACCCCCATGTTTTTGCTGCTCCCTCTCTGGTACAGGATAATCTTTACAAGGTAAGCCGCCACCTGCAGAAATATGCTCCCGACAACACCGGCAATTTTGTTCCTGTACGCCTCCTGGCCGACCCGAAAGGAGATTACAGCTATATTGCCGGGGATGGATCATACTGGAGGCTGCTCTCTTATATTGGCAACAGTTCATCGCATAACAGTATTCACAGCACCGAACAGGCACGGGAAATAGGCAAGGCTCTTGGTCTCTTCCACAGGCTGATGTCACCCTTTGCGGCCTCATCCCTTGCAGACCCTCTGCCCGGTTTTCATTGCACCCCTCTCTCTCTTGAAAAATATGACAAAAGCGCGGCAACTTCCCCTGAACGCGCGGCGGAAGACTGCCTTGATTTCATTCAGGACAGGAGAAAAGATGTCTCTTTGCTGGAAGATTCACGTCAACAGGGAGAGATTACTCAACAGGTAATTCACGGGGATCCCAAGGTGGCCAATTTCCTGTTTTCAAAAGACGGCAGCACGGTGATAAGCCTCATTGATCTCGATACGGTCAGACCCGGCCTGCTTCTGCACGACATAGGCGACTGTCTCAGGTCCTGCTGTAACCCGGCCGGGGAAGAAATTCACAACAGAGAAACAGTGCGTTTTTCTCCGGAACTCTTTTCGGCAGCACTTACAGGATATTTTCAGGTTGCCTCTGCACTGATCTCCTCTGCCGACCACCGATTGCTGGTCGACAGCGTCCGCCTGATCAGTTTTGAGCTTGGCCTAAGATTTTACACAGACTACCTGAACGGAAACACATATTTTAAAGTCGAACATAAAAAACATAACCTTTTTCGGGCCAGAATACAGTTTGCGCTGGTACAGTCGATTGAAGAACAATATAGTGAACTGGAAAATATCTGTACAACTCTCCTGACTACAGTTCCTGCTGTCTGAATCTTTCTCCCAGGTGACTGACATGATTATCGGCGTACCTCAAGAAATAAAAACCGAAGAAAACCGGGTTGCCATGATTCCGGCAGGAGTTGAAATCATGACCCATCACGGCCATACGGTATTGATCGAGTCCGGAGCCGGATGCGGCAGCGGTTTTTCTGATGACACCTACCGGGAACATGGTGCCGAAATACTGGACACCCCCCAAGAGGTATATACCCGTGCTGAAATGATTATGCATGTCAAGGAACCTCAGCCCGCTGAATATAAACTGATCAAAAAAAATCACATTCTTTTTACCTATCTCCATCTCGCTGCGGACAGACAACAGACAAAGGCGCTGATACAAAGTAAGGCCGTCTGTATAGCCTATGAAACCATCCAGAAAGATGATGGTTCTCTACCACTCCTGACCCCTATGAGCGAGGTGGCGGGCAGGATGTCTGTACAGGAGGCTGCAAAATATCTGGAAATGTCCCAGGGCGGGCTCGGTGTTCTGCTTGGAGGAGTGACCGGCGTGGACCCCGGGAATGTGCTGGTGATAGGCGGAGGCGTAGTTGGAGTCAATGCCGCTAAAATGGCCTGCGGACTTGGGGCCAAGGTGACTATTCTGGACACAAACCTTGACAAACTCCGCTACCTGTCTGACATTATGCCCAAAAACTGTTTCCCGTTGATGTCCAGTCCCGCCGCAATCCGGGACCTCATCAGCCGGGCAGACGTGGTTATCGGGGCGGTACTTCTCCCAGGAGCCAAGGCGCCAAAACTTATTAGTCGGGCAATGCTTGCCACTATGAAACAGGGTTCTGTTCTTGTTGACGTCGCCATTGACCAGGGCGGGTGTTTTGAAACCTCCCACCCCACCACCCATAAAGATCCCGTCTATACCGTTGACGGCATAGTGCATTACTGTGTGTCAAATATGCCGGGTGCTGTGGCCAAGACATCCACCATGGCTCTGACCAATGCCACCCTTCCCTATGCTCTTAAAATAGCAGACAGGGGCTGGCAGCAGGCCATGCGCAGCAACAGTGATATTGCCAGGGGAGCCAATGTCATTGATGGGAAAATCACTTACAGAAATGTGGCAGAAGCCTTGAATATGGCCTATACACCTGTCCAGACTTTTCTCTAGTGCCTGTCCAGAAATGAGAATTTCGGAGCCTCGCATGCTCGCCTGCCTCGTTCAAGGTCAAGGAATACGAAAAGAATAAGCACAGGCATATGGTTTATATTTTGTAACTATTCAGGTAGCACAACGACTTTGGCATAACGTGTGGTCTGTAACTGTTCAGATGTGCCCCATATTGTGGCAAGCAGGCCAACGAACTATAGCCCGCCTATGTGAGGCGGCCTGATTGTCGCAAGATGGGGTGCAGCTGAATAGTTACTATATTTCGAGCATTTTTTTCGCATGACGCAGAGATTGGGCGAAAATACCATTTATGGACAGGCACTATCTAACCAATAAAATCAACCCCATAGACCAATGAAAATAGCAGAAAACAGCACCGTAACCATTGACTACACCATGACCCTTGATAACGGAGAAGTCGTGGACAGTACAAAAGACACAGACCCGCTCACCTACACCCAGGGAGAAGGAGAACTGATAGCGGGCATTGAGAAACGAATGACCGGCCTGACAAACGGAGACACTCTCGAGGTTATTCTACCGCCTGAAGAAGGATTTGGTGATGTTGATCCTGAGGCATTTATTGAAATACCAAAAACCGACCTGCCCCCCGAAGCTTTACAGGTAGATGCGCAGCTTCAGGGCGAAGGGCCGCAGGGACAGGCTATTGAAGGCAGGGTTGTTGAACTGAAAGAAACCAGTGCCCTTGTTGATTTTAACCATCCGCTTGCCGGAAAAAACCTTCATTTTACTGTAACTGTTGTGGATGTGAAATAATCTCACTCCGCTGCTCAATCATTTAATAAAGAGGATCCGTATGGACACGCTCCCTGAAAAGAAAAGAGGATTTTCCGGATTACAGGTTCTTGGCATCGTTGTCGGGGTCATGCTCCTGACAGTTGTGGTCACTATTTTTTCCATCAAAGCCTGGCTGTTTCCCCATCCTTTCAAACCCGTTGTTCTCGACCAGAAGGAACAACAGAAACTTGAACAGAAGCTTAACCGTTTTGAATCATTTGCCGCTCTGCCTGCACAGAATGCCCAGGCCGCAGAACCTGCAAAAACACCTCCGCCTGAAAAGGATTTTGCCCGAAACGGCCGCCTGAATCCCCAGGCCTATTCTGAAGAAGGTGCCAGCCGGGAAATCAGTTTCACAGAACGTGAAATTAACGGTATGCTGGCAAAAAATACCGACCTTGCCCGGAAATTGGCCATTGACCTCGCCAATGATCTGATCAGCCTGCGGATGCTGGTGCCGGTTGATCCTGACTTTCCCATTCTGGGTGGAAAAATTATCCGGGCAAAAGCCGGAGCAGAGCTCGCCTACCGTAACAGCAAGCCGGTGGTCATCCTCAAGGGCGTTTCTCTGATGGGGGTTCCCATCCCGAATGCCTGGCTGGGAGGGTTGAAAAATATTGATCTGGTTCAGGAATTCGGCGGGAATGAAGGCTTATGGAAAAGCTTCAGTGAAGGCGTGGAAACGATCAAGGTCAAAGACGGTCAACTGTATATCAAGTTGAAGGAATAATCAGAACCCAAAAAAGGGCTGAAGTTTAAAAACTCCAGCCCTTCTCCTATTTAACACTCACCCATCAATTGAGCGCTGCTGTACTTCCTTCCAAAGCGCCCCTTCCAGACGACTTCAGAGATGTATTGAAAATATGCTCTCCTTCTTTTTGCCTCTTTTCCCCGTTGTGCGAACCGGGGAAAAATGCAATGCTTCAAGGTGCCTACAGTTTAAAATCTACCGATTCCTGTCCGGCGGCCTCCTGCTCTTCCATCACTTTTTGGAAAATAGCGGCGGCCCTTTCCCTGTGCGCTTCAGCCTCTTCCTTCTTTCCCTGCCGTTCGCAGAGTTGAGCGAGCTCCTGTAACACGCTGCCAACCGCCGCATGATCCTTACCCCGCAGATCCTCTGTTATGGCAAGGGATTTCAGATAATTCTGTTCTGATTCAGGATATTTACCTGTGACTCTATAGGCTTCTGCAAGATCGCTATAGGCCATGGCCAGGGTAGCTTTATCCGGATTCGGAGATTCTTCCTTAAAAGCGCAAAGTCGTTCAAAAAGCGGAATGGCCTCCTGCTCTCTTTCAAGTTCCATGTACAGACCGGCCAGCTTGGAAAGAATTTCTCCAGTGACGCTGTTCCCCTCAACCTTGTCCATAATTGCCAGCGCTTTCTTATAAGGATCCTCTGCCTTGTCATATTGCCCCAGTGCTTCCTGCAGTTTACCGATCTGCAACCAGCAGACAGCCATTTCAGGATCATCCTGGCCACGCAGTTTAGACAAACTCACCATTGACTTCTTGTAAAGCGTCCCGGCTTCCTTGTGCCGCCCCACAAGAGCGCTTGTATAGGCAAGCTCACGTCTGGCCAGGGCAAGATCAACGGCATCGCCACCTTGGTCGTCAAGGACTTTCTCAAGGGCAGTAAACCAATTTAACGCCTTTGTGTGATGATACAGTTTCCGTGCCAGCAACGCTGCTGAACGCAGATAGTCAGGGTTCTTTCCATCAAACTCAACCGCCTTTTCAAGACTGTCCATGGCTTTGGTAAAATCCGTCCGGCACTCTGCAAGACGTCCGCTTTGAAAGGCAGCAAGCGCTGCATGTACAGAACCTTTTTCCACAACGGTGTCAAAGACCTCTTCCGCCTTTTGCGTCTCTCCTGAAAGCACACTTTCTCTGGCTTCTTCATATGCAGATGAATCCAGTTCGTCTTTCAACAGCTCAAGTGCTCCACTGGCACTGTTGCGGCACGCTGTTTCCTGTTCATGACTCTGATCAAGAAAGGAAAGCCCTTCTGTTATTGCAACAAGCTCTGCCTGAAGCCGTTCCCGGGTGCTTTCATCATTATTATCTATTGCCTCGGTCAAGGCGGCGAGACGCTCTTCTTTTCGGGTAAAAAGGCGCTGCTCAAAAGTTTCAACCGGCAGGGCCACAGACAACTCTTCAGGGGCTGGCTCGTCCTCAACCTCTACGACCTCCTCAACAGCTGCCTCTTCCGGCAACTCTTCTGCAGGCTCTTCCTCAGCTTCAAAGTCAATTTCTTCAGATATTTCCGCATCCAGAGCCGGCTCTTCATCCAGCTCGAGTTCTGCTTCTTCCTGATCAACTTCTGCGACAACCTCAGTGTCTCCGGCCTCGGCCTCTTCCTGATCTTGAAGTTCTTCATCAGAAATGAGCTCACTGTCGCTGTCATCAACTTCAGCTTCTTCATCTGAAACGGGTTCAGCATCCTCTTCCGGCGCTGCTTCTCCGGCTTCTTCATCTTCTTCTTCCGAAATCTCCGTCTCCGCTTCAGCTTCAAGATCGGCTTCAGAGGTCTCCTCTTCCTGCTGCAGAGCAGCTTCTTCCTCGGAGGGTTCTACCGGGGGGAGTTTTCTGGCAGAAGACTTCTTAAGAAGTAAAAGAAGAAAAACAAGGGCAACTGCCGCCAGTGCTAAAATAATTGAATTGTTCATCTGCACTCTTCACTTGTGATATTTATAATACTTCAGGTAGACACCATCTCCCTGCACCTACCTAAAACCGTAACTGAAAGACTGATAAAATGACGAATTCTTCCACACATTTTCAATACCATCTCTTATTGGTATATCAAACCACCCGCTCAGGAACAAGAAAATTAGCAAAATTCTGCAGACATTCTTCTTTTCTGCCTCTTTTCCGGTCAATGGGCTGTCGATTCATAAGAATTACTCTCAATAAATGTGAGACAATGAGCTTTTTTGTTGACGGATTCGCCCTGCCTGGTTTAAGCAGTCCGCACACCGTTTACTTAACCTCCATATTCCAGGCAGGCCCAATTTTAACATCCAAATACTCATGACCACAGCTTCACCATACCGCCTTCTTCACCAGTCAACCGAATGTCCGGCCCGCTGCGGTTCTCTTTCAACTCTGCATGGCGACATACTCACGCCTGTCTTCATGCCGGTCGGGACACTGGCCACGGTAAAGGCTGTGACACCCGAAAACCTGCTTGATCTTGGTGCCCAGATCATCCTTGGCAATACGTATCACCTGTTCATTCGGCCCGGTCATGAACTGATACAAACCTTTGGCGGCCTGCACGGTTTCATGAACTGGGATAAACCGATTC
>QNYF01000168.1 GCA_003978695.1 Desulfobulbus sp.
GTTGATTACTCCTATTGCTATGGAAGAGGGACTTCGTTTTGCAATTCGTGAAGGTGGCCGTACCGTTGGCGCCGGCGTGATTAGTGAAATAATCGAGTAAGAGGAAATCATGATCCCGACAGATAAGATCCGTATCAGACTGAAAGGCTACGACCATAAATTGCTCGATCAGTCTACACGAGAGATTGTTGAAACAGCACGTCGTACCGGGGCTACAGTTGCAGGGCCTATACCCTTGCCAACGAGCATTAATAAATACACAGTGCTTCGTTCGCCCCATGTAGATAAAAAATCACGCGAACAGTTTGAAATGCGGACACACCGCCGACTGCTTGATATTCTGGAGCCTACTCAGCAGACTATTGATTCGCTGATGAAGCTCGAATTGTCAGCTGGTGTTGATGTCGAGATTAAGCTGCCCTGATCCCGCAAGGGATTTCAGGATGGCCGCATTGATAAGAGATAGCTTACAGGTAGAAAAATGCCGAAAAAAAATGGAATACTGGGACGCAAACTAGGAATGACCCGAGTTTATAATGACCTCGGACGTTCAATTCCTGTTACCGTAATTGAAGCGGGCCCCTGTACAGTATTACAGAAAAAAACTGCAGTAAAGGAAGGCTATAATGCCATTCAGGTCGGTTTTCTGGAAAAGAAAAATCAACGCTTGAATAAACCTGAGGCTGGTCATTTCAAACGCTCAGGTGGCACAGGTTTTTACCATATACGAGAGTTTAGGGTAGAAGACCCCGAAGCCTATGAGCTGGGACAACAGATAACTTTATCTGAGGTTCTTAAAATAGGCGATAAAGTCGATATAGCCGGCAAGAGCAAAGGCCGTGGTTTTCAAGGTGTTGTAAAACGGCATGGTTTTGGCGGTGGTAAAGCTTCCCATGGTTCAGGATTTCATAGAGCACCTGGATCAATTGGTTGCAGTGCTTACCCTGGACGTGTTGTTAGAGGTAAGAAGATGCCTGGTCATATGGGTACTGATCTGAAAACATTAAAGAATCTGACAATAGTCGATATACGTGAAGAGGAAAATATCCTGTTAGTTCAGGGTGCTGTTCCCGGCGCTAAGAACGGTTTAGTCAGTATTTATACTAAGGCGTGAGCGTCTTAAGCTGCTTGCAAGGAGAAACTCATGGCAGTTTGTGATGTTGTAAATATTTCAGCAGAAAAAGTAGCTGAAGTTGAAGTTAAGGATGAGTTGTTCGGTGTAGATGTTAATACCGGTGTTCTGCATGATGTTGTCTGTATGCAGCGGGCCAACCGACGTTCAGGAAATGCATCCACTAAAACCCGAGGTGAGCTTCGTGGTGGAGGTGCAAAGCCGTGGCGTCAGAAAGGTACCGGTAGAGCACGTTCAGGAACCAAGAATTCTCCAATTTGGCGAGGCGGTGGTACAGTCTTTGGTCCACGTCCACGTGATTACAGCTATAAGCTCCCCAAAAAGGTAAGACGACTTGCACTTCGTATGGCATTGTCTGCCCGCCTGAGTGAGGGGAATATGGTTATTGTAGATAAGTTCGAAATGGCTGCACCCAAGACGAAAGAATTTATTGGCGTAATGCAAAATTTCGATTTCAGTAACTGCCTTGTTGTCACAGAAAAAGACGATGCTAATGTTCAGTTATCTGCCCGTAATGCAGTTGGATATAAAGTACTGCCTGTCGCAGGTCTCAATGTTTACGACATCTTGAAATATCCCAAGCTGATGCTTATGCAATCCAGCTTGGAACAACTTGAAGCGAGGCTGAAAGTATGAAAGACCTCCACAATATAATTAAGGGACCCTGTCTGACTGAGAAGGCGAATATATTGCAGGAACTACAGGGAACCGTCGTTTTCAGGGTTGATCCCCGAGCTAATAAGATTGAGATTAAACATGCTGTTGAAGATTTGTTTAATGTCAAGGTGTCGACCGTAAAAACAATATCTGTTCGTGGTAAGCAAAAAAGGATGGGAGTAAAATCCCTTGGCCGTACCAGTGACTGGAAAAAGGCTTATATCACCCTGTCTGAGGGCGAGATTAACTTTCTTGAAGAGCTGTAGCACTTAGCTTTTTTGAGTGGTCCTCTTTGATAATTAAGAGTGTAAAGCTTTAAATAACGGGAAGGAAAATGGCAATTAAAACCCATAAACCGACATCACCGGGCAAGAGACATCATATTTCGATACTCCAGCCCGATCTTTCTGGTAATGAACCTGAGAAAACTCTTCTCAGGCCGCTTAAGAAGACAGGCGGAAGAAATTCATATGGACGTATTACATGTCGTCACAAAGGTGGAGGACATAAGAGGAAGTATCGAGTAATCGATTGGAAGCGAAATAAGGATAATGTCCCTGCTAAAGTAACTTCGATTGAATACGATCCTAACAGATCCGCAAATATTGCGTTACTCACCTATCTTGATGGAGAAAAAACCTATATTCTGGCACCTGCTGGTGTTAAGGTCGGTGATACTGTAGTGGCTGGGCCTGATGTGGATATTTTACCCGGGAACTGTATACCAATGGTAAATATCCCCCTTGGTACGATAATTCATAATATCGAAATGAAAATTGGCAAAGGAGCACAGCTCGTTCGCTCTGCTGGTGCCGCTGCACAGTTGATGGCTAAAGAAGGAAGTTATGTTTTAGTTAAACTCCCTTCAGGTGAAGTTCGAAAATTCAGCAGTCTCTGCAGGGCATGTATTGGTGCTGTAGGTAATTCAGAACATGGCAGTCAGAAACTTGGTAAAGCAGGCCGTTCCCGATGGAAGGGACGCAGACCTACTGTGCGAGGTGTTGCCATGAACCCGATTGACCATCCAATGGGTGGTGGTGAAGGGAAGAGTTCAGGTGGACGGCATCCATGTACTCCGTGGGGTGTGCCGACCAAGGGATTTAAGACTCGGAAGCGTAAGGCCTCTGACCGTGATATCGTTACCAAGCGTAAGTAAATTAGGAGAATATCGATATGTCTCGTTCAATTAAAAAGGGTCCCTTTGTTGATGAACATCTTTTAAAAAAGGTGGAACATGCACAGGAATCCGGATCACGTAAAGTGATTAAGACGTGGTCCAGGCGCTCCGACATTACACCGGAGATGGTTGGGTTGACATTTGCCGTACACAATGGCAAAAAATTTATACCTGTCTACGTCACAGAGAATATGGTAGGTCATAAAATGGGCGAATTTTCACCAACGCGTACCTATTATGGCCATGCATCAGATAGAAAGGGCAGTCGAAAATAACTGTCCGACTTGTAACAGAACGCGATCAGGAGCACAACGATGGAGACTAAAGCCGTCGCAAAAAATATACGGATTTCACCTCAAAAAGCACGGCTTGTTGCCGATGTTGTGCGAGGACAGGATGTAGAAACTGCAATAACTACTTTGCGATTCATGCCAAAGAAGGCGGCAAGAATTCTACGTAAGGTTTTGGAATCAGCAGTTGCAAATGCAGAACAAACTGAAACTATTGATGTCGATACTCTGTATGTTAAAGAGATTCAAATCAATGGTGGACCAATGCTGAAAAGGTTTCGTCCCCGAGCTATGGGGCGAGCCACCAGGATATTGAAACGGACTAGCCACATTACTGTGGTTGTTGACGAAGCCTAAATGGCTTGCATTTAAGTCTTTTACATCAATTGTAGAGGGAACGGAGGAACACCTTGGGACAGAAAGTTAATCCCATAGGACTGCGGCTCAACATTACCAGGACATGGGAATCTGTCTGGTATGCTGATAAGGATTATGCCAGCAACCTGTATCAGGATCAGAAATTACGTAAGTACCTGAAAAAAAGGCTATATCACGCAGGTATTTCGCGGATTGTAATAGAGAGAACCGGTGAAAAAATCCGGGTAAAACTGTTTACCGCAAGGCCGGGAATCGTTATTGGTAAAAAGGGTTCAGAGATTGAAAATCTGAAAAAAGACCTTGAAGCCAAATTTGGCCGACAGTGTATGATTGATATTCAAGAAGTACGAAGACCTGAGGCTGATGCCCAGCTCGTTGCTGAGAATATAGCAATGCAGTTAGAACGTCGAATTGCATTCCGTCGTGCGATGAAAAAATCGATTAATTCTGCACTCCGATTTGGTGTAAAGGGAATTAAGGTTTCCTGTGCCGGGCGTTTAGGCGGCGCAGAGATGTCGCGAACTGAATGGTTTAAGGAAGGTCGTGTGCCTTTGCATACACTTCGCGCTGATATTGATTATGGCACAGCAGAAGCACACACCACCTATGGAATTATTGGTGTAAAAGTCTGGATTTTTAAAGGTGAAGTCCTTTCTGACAGTGAGATGTCGCTTAATCAATAAGTAATTTGAGATCTCCAAGAGGAGTATTGAAAAATGTTAAGCCCACGCAAGGTTAAATATAGAAAACAGCATAAAGGACGTATGCGGGGAGCAGCTCAACGCGGCTCTCAGCTGGCGTTTGGAGACTATGCACTTAAAGCAGTTGGCTGTGGTCGAATGACTGCTCAACAGATTGAATCTGGCCGTATTGCAATAAACAGAAAAGTTAATCGTGGCGGACAGATGTGGATTAGAGTATTTCCTGCCAAATCTGTTACGAAGAAACCTGCTGAAACTCGTATGGGTAAAGGTAAAGGATCCCCTGAATACTGGGTTGCCGTCATTCATCCCGGAAAAATTCTGTATGAGTTAAAGGATGTTCCTGAAGATCTTGCTATTGAAGCGTTGAGACTGGCTTCTTTCAAACTGCCTTTTCCAACCAAGATCATCACAAGGAGTACCACGTTATGAAGGCTGCTAAACTACGCGAACTCACTGGAGAAGATCTATTAAAAAAAGATCGTGATCTTCGTGAGGATTATTTTAAACTGAAGTTTCAGCATGGGATTCGCAAACTGGAAAATCCAGCTCGCCTGACTCAGTTACGTAAGGAAATCGCCCGGGTTCAGACAATTATTACTGAACAACAGGCATAGGCTTAGAAAAAGCCTCAAGAAATTAAATACTACTGGACTGAAAGAATGAGTGAGAAATCCAGCCATAAGAAAACACAGCAGGGCTCAGTTGTAAGCAACGGAATGGACAAAAGTGTTGTTGTCCTTGTTGAAAGAAAGGTTCGTCATAAACTGTACGGCAAGTATATTCGTCGTAGAGTTAAGTATATGGCCCATGATCCAGCTAATGAATGTAATGTTGGGGACACCGTCCTTATTGAGGAGTGTCGTCCGCTATCTAAGAATAAGCGCTGGCTTGTTAGAACCATCGTCGAACGTGCTGTCTGATTTTCAGCGGTCTGTGATTGAATTGTTAAATAATCAGGTGATATCATGATTCAAACAGAATCTGTACTAAACGTCGCTGACAACTCTGGCGCCAAAAAAGTTCTTTGTATACGGGTGCTTGGAGGTAGTCGACGCCGGTATGCAAGTATTGGTGACGTAATTGTTGTAACAGTGAAAGAAGCCATACCACATGCAAAGGTCAAAAAGGGGGATGTGCTTGATGCTGTAGTCGTACGCACATCAAAGGAAATATCACGCCCTGAAGATACTACTGTTCGCTTTGATGATAATGCGGCAGTGCTCCTCTCCGGTTCAGGAGAACCTGTCGGGACACGTATTTTTGGCCCAGTTGCCCGTGAATTACGGTCTCTTGGTTTTATGAAGATTATATCTCTTGCTCCAGAAGTTCTGTAAGACTGGAACTAGGATCAACGAGAAACGAGGATAAGAAGATGCGGCAGGGACAAACAAATCTGCGAGAGAATGACCAGGTTGAAGTGATTGCTGGTAAAGACAAAGGTCGGGTTGGTAAAATTCTTTCAATTGACCGAAGAAATAATCGGGCTGTTGTTGAACGGATCAACATGATTAAAAAACACCAGAAGCCTGTTGATGCTCAACAACCAGGGCAGATTATAGATCGTGAGGCTTCGATTCATATCTCTAATCTCATGTTTGTCTGCCCTGAATGCGCAAATACTGTACGAACAGGAAAGCGAATTCTTGAGGACGGGACAAAAGTTCGTTCCTGTAAGAGCTGTGGCGCAACTCTTGAAATCTCTAAGAAGTAAGCAACTGGTTACGGATACGGAGTATTAGAAAATGGCAACAATGAAAGAAGTTTATGATAACGAGTGTAGGCCACAACTCGCCAAAGAACCTGGTTATAGCAACCCTATGGCAATCCCCAGGGTTGAAAAGATAGTTCTAAATATGGGGCTTGGTGAGGCCGTTCAAAATCCGAAGATTGTTGAAAAGGCAGCTGCTGAATTAACCCTCATAGCCGGACAGAAAGCAGTTATTACCCGGGCTAGAAAATCCATCGCAACTTTTAAATTGCGTGAAGGTATGCCAATTGGTGCCCGCGTTACTCTGCGACGTGATAAAATGTATGATTTTTTGTCGAAATTAGTCAACATTGCGTTACCTCGCGTACGAGACTTTCGTGGTATTTCACCCAAAGGGTTTGATGGTAACGGTAACTACTCCATGGGGATTACTGAGCATATTATTTTTCCTGAAGTCGATTATGACAAGATCGATAAAATTCGTGGACTTAATGTGACCATAGTAACCAGTGCAAAAACTGATGATGAGGGGCGTGCGCTACTTAAAATGTTGGGTATGCCGTTTAAACAAAAGAAGTCTGAAAAATAACCTTAAGCTTTACTATAGCAGGAGGATGCAGTGGCAAAAAAATCTTTGATTGCCAAAGCAGGGCGGAAGCAAAAGTTTAAAGTCCGTTCATACAATCGTTGTCCACTATGTGGGCGACCAAGAGCCTATATCAGGAAATTTGGGTGTTGCAGGCTGTGTTTTCGTCAGCTTGCATCAAAGGGACAGATTACCGGCGTGACTAAGTCAAGCTGGTAGAAACCTGTACTATAAGGTCAAAAGACTTTTCTATTACATAGAGGAAGTGTTCGATGTCGATGAGTGATCCGCTGGCGGATATGCTGACAAGAATCAGAAATGGTGTAAATGCCAATTTTGAAGCTGTTGAGATGCCGTTATCCAAACTCAAGGTTAATGTTGCCAATGTCTTAAAAGAAGAAGGCTATATTTTAGACTATCATGTCCTGGAGCAGGGCATACAGGGTACCTTGAAAGTTGACCTTAAATATGGTCCGGATAATGAGAAAGTTATCACAGGTATTCGCCGTGTTTCTAAGCCCGGTTTGCGTCAATACAATAAAAGTGTACGTATTCCTAAGGTCATGAGTGGTCTTGGTGTTGCCATTTTATCAACTTCCCAGGGAGTTCTTTCCGATCGTGAAGCAAGAAAGCGGAATATCGGTGGCGAACTTCTCTGTGAAGTCTGGTAGCAACATTTTCGACACGAGGAGGTTAATATGTCACGAATTGGAAAAGAACCGATCCCATTGCCCGGCGGTGTAAAGGTCGAGCTTAAGGGAACACATATCAAAGTTACTGGAGCAAAAGGTGCATTAGAGCGTGATTTCCGCCCAGAGATTGGAATCACACAGGATGACGGTAAGCTTGTCGTAGAAGCCAAGGGAAACAGTAAACGTGTTCTTGCCTTCTGGGGGATGACCCGTACTTTAATTAATAATATGGTAATTGGCGTTACTAATGGTTTTGATAAAAAGCTGATAGTTGAAGGGGTCGGGTACCGTGTGAAAGTGTCTGGTACTACATTGACACTTAGTGTTGGTTATTCAAATCCTGTAGATTTTACACTTCCTGACGGCATTAAAGCAGACGTTGATAAGGATAATGTTATCACTATTACAGGAATTGATAAGGAGCTTGTAGGTCAAACAGCTGCCAGAATACGTGATATTCGCAAACCAGAACCTTATAAAGGCAAAGGAATACGATATTTTGATGAACATATCGTCCGTAAGGTTGGTAAAGCAGGCGCAGCGGCGGCTGCCTGATTAAAGGAATTGTGGTAAAAACATGTCTAAAAAAAATAATAAAGTTTGTGCTCGGGCAAAGCGTATCAAGAGGATCAGGAAGAAAGTCTACGGGACTTCTTCGTGTCCACGCATGCGGGTTTTTAGAAGTAATCGCCATATATACGTGCAGATTATTGATGACACAAAGCAATCAACGCTTATTGCGATGTCGACCGGTGATAAAGAGTTTGATGTTAACGGCCTGAAAGGTAAGTGCGAACAGGCTGAAAAAGTTGGTGAGATTGCTGCCAAACGTGCTCAGGAAGCTGGCATTGCTAAAGTCGTCTTTGACCGCGGTGGCAATTTGTACCATGGCCGTGTAAAAGCCCTTGCTGATGGTGCCCGTAAGGGTGGCCTCAAGTTTTAATTATAAGAAATTACGCTTAGTATTTACATTTTATGAGTGTACAAGTGTACGATTTGCTCATGTAAGTAGAGAGCACAGTATTAAACGAAAATCCATGGGAGTGTTTCGTGGCTGATTTTAAACGTTCCAAAGATAAAAACCAGGATGACCTGATCGAAAAAATCGTCTTTATTAACCGTGTTGCAAAGGTTGTTAAAGGTGGTCGGCGCTTTAGCTTTAGTGCTATTGTAGTTGTTGGTGATGGTAAGGGTAAAGTCGGATATGGCCTGGGAAAAGCAAATCAGGTACCGGAAGCCATTCGAAAAGGGGTCGAACGAGCTCGAAAGGATATGCAGCGGGTTTCATTAACAGATGTTTCGATTCCCCATGCCATAGATGGAAAGTTTAAGTCTGGCAAAGTAATGCTTAAGCCTGCATCTGATGGTACCGGTGTTATTGCCGGTGGTGCTGTGCGTGCTGTACTTGAAGCAGCAGGTGTTCAGAATATTTTGACAAAATGCCTTGGTTCAAATAATCCGCATAATCTTGTTAAGGCTACGGTTGATGGGTTACGGCGACTTCGAACAGCTGATGAAATTGCCAAAACACGTGGATTAAATGTTGAAGACATGGTTGCATAGCGACAGCTCCAGGGGTTCAGTTTATCTCAGCTTGTCGAATCAGATCTCTATCGTTTTGGTTAAATTATGAGTGATACAGTTACAATTACCCAGGTTAAGAGTGGCATTGGCAGCACGAAAAAGATTCGTGCTACATTGGTAGGTTTGGGACTCACCAGGATGCACAAAACCGTTACACGAAAAAACACCCCTGAAATTCAAGGTATGGTACGTAAAGTACAGCACCTTGTTCAGGTGGAGGAATAACAATGCTCAGGCTTAATAATCTCTCCCCTTCCAAAGGGGCACGAAAGAGTAGAAAACGGATTGGACGCGGTCCTGGCTCCGGATTTGGTAAAACTGCCGGCCGAGGGCATAAAGGAGCTCGTTCTCGATCTGGATACACAGCTAAGCCCGGTTTTGAAGGTGGCCAGATGCCCTTGCATCGTAGGTTGCCTAAACGAGGTTTTACAAATATTTTCAAGAGAGAATATACAATTATCTCCCTTGCAGATCTTTCACGCTTTGAAGACAATACAACCGTAAATAAAGCCTTGCTTATTGAAGCCGGCTTTATCGCAAATGATGAAGAACTTGTTAAAGTTCTTGCAAATGGTGAGATAACAAAAGGTCTGACAATAGACGTTGATAAAGTCAGTCAGGGCGCCAGAGAAAAAATCCTAGCAGCCGGTGGTTCCGTCAAGGAATAAGCTATGAGTGGACTTGCAAGTGCTGCTAATATTCCGGAACTCCGCAGGAGGATAGTATTTACCCTTCTGATGTTGTTTGTTTACCGGATGGGAGTTCAGATACCCACACCCGGGATTAACGGTGAGGCTTTAGCCGCGTTTTTTCAACAGAACGCAGGTACACTTTTTGGCATGTTCAATATGTTTTCCGGTGGTGCCTTAAAGAATTTTTCTGTCTTCACTCTTGGCATTATGCCATATATTTCAGCTTCAATTATCATTCAGTTATTAACCGTTGTTATACCGCAATTGGAGATGCTGAAGAAAGAAGGTGAAGCTGGGCAGAGAAAGATAACACAATACACGCGCTATGGAACTGTAGCTCTCTCCATCATTCAGGCTTTTTTCATTGCCTCAGGGCTTGAGGGCATGGCTGGACCTGATGGTGCTGCATTTGTCCTGGTTCCTGGAATGCAATTTAAGCTTATGACTGTTCTTACTCTTACTGCAGGCACAGCATTTATTATGTGGCTGGGAGAACAGATGACAGAACGGGGAATAGGAAACGGCATATCAATCATTATTTACGCCGGTATTATTGCCCGGATGCCAGCAGCAATTGCAAACTCGGTTCAACTTGTCAAATCCGGCGAGATTCAGATTATATTTATACCGATTATGCTTGCGCTGATGTTTTTGGTTGTCGCCTTCATTGTTTTCTTTGAGACTGCCCAACGAAAAATCCCGATTCAATATGCAAAACGTGTTGTAGGACGTAAGGTCTATGGTGGACAGTCCTCCCATTTACCTTTAAAAATTAATATATCTGGTGTTATTCCACCAATTTTTGCCTCATCAATTATGATGTTCCCGGCAACTATTGGTACATTTGTTCAGGTTGACTGGGTTAAGCAGATATCAGCATCGCTTTCTCCTGGCACACTTTATTATTATATTCTTTACATCGCCATGATTGTATTTTTCTGTTTCTTTTACACTGCGGTTACTTTTAATCCGGATGAAGTCGCAGAAAATCTGAAAAAGAATGGTGGCTTTGTTCCAGGAATACGTCCGGGAAAAAACACCTCTCAGTTTATTGATAAGGTTTTGACACGATTAACCGTAGTTGGAGCCATATATCTGAGTGTGGTTTGTGTCTTGCCAACCTTGTTGATTAATAAATTGAATGTTCCCTTTTATTTTGGTGGTACCGCGCTGCTCATTGTTGTAGGTGTTGCCATTGACACAATTTCTCAGATCGAGTCTCATCTGGTCATGCGAAACTATGAAGGGTTCATGAAGAGTGGCAAAATAAAGGGAAGGCGTTGAGGCCAGTTCGGTGGTAAACCCGGATAAACCAATCACTGTTAAGTCACCTGCAGAGATTGAGATAATGCAGCATGCCAATTCAATAGTTGCAGGTGTACTGTCTCTTTTACAGAAACAAATAGTTCCTGGATTAACTACCCTTCAAATGGATACATGGGCTGAGACTTACTGCCGTGACCACGGAGCAGAGCCGGCTTTCAAGGGATATCACGGATTTCCCGGAAGCCTCTGTATTTCCATTAACGAGCAGGTTGTACATGGAATTCCTTCGACAAAAGTCAAAGTACGTAATGGTGATATCGTCTCTGTTGATTTTGGCACCAAATATAAAGGGTTTTATGGTGATTCTGCTGTAACAATACCTGTTGGAAACATATCGAAAGAAAATCAATTGTTGTTACAGGTAACCCGTGAGGCTCTTGAGCGAGGAATTGATCAAGTGCAAATCGGTAAAAGAATATCCGATGTTTCAGCAGCGGTCCAAAAGCATGTCGAGGCACATGGATTTTCCGTTGTACGACAATTTGTAGGGCATGGAATTGGGACCAGCCTTCACGAAGGACCTGAAGTACCAAATTATGTACAAAAAAAAGGTTCACCGCGCATAGTAGAAGGAATGGCAATAGCTATTGAACCAATGGTGAATGCCGGTACCCATAAGGTTAAGATCTTAAAGGATGGCTGGACAGTTATCACTGCTGACCGAATGGCATCTGCCCATTTTGAACATTCTGTTGCCGCAACTACAGATGGACCCCTTGTCATGAGTAGACGAGCAGAAGAAGTATAATATACCTATATTGCATTAGACTAAAGAGCCTTGGTGGTTTTTTTGAAGCATTATATATTTGATTGCTTATGAAAAAGAGTTGTAAAAAAAGCTGTTGTCCTATATATAATACTATTTTTTGCTTTGACTAAAAAAAGTGGATGGTAAATATGGCAAAAGAAGAGGCCATTGAAGTAGAAGGTACCATAGTCGAACCGTTGCCCAACGCCATGTTCAGAGTTGAGCTTGATAACGGACATAAGGTACTTGCGCATATATCAGGTAAGATGCGTATGCACTATATAAAGATTCTTCCCGGAGACCGGGTAACTGTCGAACTCTCTCCCTATGATTTAACCAGGGGGCGGGTAACCTTTAGAGCAAAAGGTGGCGGCAGACCTAAGCGATAGGATGAACGGATTGTCAGGAGAAATATTATGAAGGTACGATCATCAGTTAAAAAAATGTGCAGTGATTGCAAAATTCACAAACGAAACGGTGTTGTTCGCGTCAGCTGCAAAAATAAAAAGCATAAACAACGCCAGGGATAATCCTGGACCCGTTTGTATATCTGTAACAGATAAGGAGTAGAACCTTGGCACGTATAGCAGGTGTAGATTTACCAAGAAGTAAACATATGGATCGCGCCCTTACCTATATTTTTGGTATTGGCCTTACATCCGCGCGAAAGATTCTGGATAAGGCTGATTTGCCCTATCAGATGAATTCTGATGATTTGAGTGGAGAAGAGGTCTCACGAATCAGAACAATCATTGAACAAGAATTTATCGTAGAGGGTGATCGACGTCGAGAGATTGCCATGGATATTAAGCGTCTTGTTGATTTAGGAACCTACCGGGGCAGACGTCATCGTCAATCCCTGCCGTGTCGGGGGCAGCGTACCAAAACTAATGCTCGTACACGCAAAGGACCTAAACGTGGCGCAGCGGTGAGAAAGAGTTAATTAGGTAAGATCTCTCAATAAGCCGAGAGTAAACGTTTTGGAGTAGATATGGCTAAGGCTAACAAAGGTGGCGTAAGAAACAAGCGCCGCGAAAAAAAGAATATTCCTGAGGGAATTGTTTTTATTTATTCAACATTTAACAATACCCTTGTAACAATTTCTGATCGTCAGGGTAATGTGATTTCCTGGTCAAGTGCAGGGGTCATCGGATTTAAGGGTTCAAGAAAATCTACACCCTTTGCTGCACAGAACGCTCTTAGTGATGCTGTTGCCAAAGCTAAGGAACATGGGATCAGAAAAGTTGAGATTAGAGTAAAAGGTCCCGGACCAGGAAGGGAAGCAGCCTTGCGGGCAATGACGTCTGCAGATCTTGACGTAAGTAAAATAGTTGATGTAACACCAGTTCCGCATAATGGGTGTAAACCACCCAAACGGAGACGGGTTTAGTTTTTACGCGCTTTATTGCGTGTTGTACGGTCACAGCCAGCATTTCTGCTGTTCGCTGTATAAAACCGATACCGATTTGGAGGCTTAAGTGGCAAGATATACAGGAGCATCCTGCAGAATGTGCAGGAGAGAAAATCTTAAACTGTTTTTAAAGGGCGAGCGTTGTTATTCGGATAAATGTTCTTTTGAACGTCGTGCATATGCACCGGGTCAGCATGGACAGAATCGTTTTCGAAAAGTATCGGATTATGCCGTACAGTTACGTGAGAAACAGAAAGTAAAACACATGTATGGGATGCTCGAGGGGCAATTTCGTCGTTATTTTAAAATTGCTGATCAAACCAAGGGCGTAACAGGCATGAATTTGCTTTCGTTGCTCGAACGACGCCTTGATAACGTTATATACCGCCTCGGTTTTGCCGGTTCCCGCGACCAGGCCAGACAGTTTATTCGTCACAATCATTTTCAGATTGATGGCAAAAAAGTGAACATTCCTTCGTATCAGGTTAAACCAGGTCAGGTTTTATCTCTGAAAGAAAAGAGTCACAAGAATGCATTAATTGTCGAAAACCTTGAAGGTGTCGCCAGACGCGGTGTACCCAGCTGGCTGGAACTTGATAAAGGTAATTTTCAAGGTACGGTAAAAGCTATGCCTAATCGGGAAGAGATAACCATGCCGATTAACGAACAGCTTATCGTTGAGTTGTACTCCAAGTAAATTTTAACGATCAGGTACTGCATGGCACAGGAAATACAGGACGATAATCCCTTTTACAAAAACTGGCACGAGCTTATTTCTCCAGATCGTCTGGAAGTTACCAGCGATACGCATACGGATAAATATGGCAAGTTTGTTTGTCAGCCATTTGAGCGCGGATTTGCCACGACAATAGGAAATTCTCTGCGTCGTATATTGCTCTCCTCGATTAGGGGGGCTGCAATCACAACAGTCAGGATAGATGATGCCCTGCACGAGTTTACGACGATAGAGGGTGTTAAGGAAGATGTGGCAGACATACTGCTCAATTTTAAGCAGGTACGGCTTAAACTCAACAGCCCTGAGACTCGGACCGTTGTTATAGAAAAATCAACTCCCGGACCTGTTACTGCCGCTGATATTAATGGCGCTGGTACTGTCGAGGTAATGAATCCCGATCAGCATATATGTACTATTACTGGCGAAAAAGCATCTTTTCGTGCTGAACTTGAGGTTCAATGGGGCAAAGGATATGTCCCTGCCGAGAGAAATAAAAGTGAAGATCAGCCTATTGGTGTTATTCCTATAGATTCTGCATTTTCTCCGATTCGTCGAATTCAATATGTCGTTACCCAGGCACGGGTAGGGCAACAAACTGATTACGACCGATTGACCATTGAGGTCGAGACAGACGGTTCTGTGCTTCCGGAAAACGCTCTTGCTTATGCCGCCAAGATTCTCAAAGAACAGATGGCAATTTTCATCAACTTTGATGAGCAGCAGGCTGTGGCACCAGAGAAACCAGAAGGAGAGGGCGAGGGAGCGGATTACCCCTCATTTTTGGATAAGAATGTTGAAGATCTTGAGTTGTCAGTACGTTCTGCAAACTGTTTGAAGAATGCTGATATCCAGTATATTGGTCAACTTGTGCAAAAAACAGACGCAGAAATGCTTAAAACAAAGAATTTTGGACGTAAGTCATTAAATGAAATCAAAGCGTTGCTCCAACAGCATGATCTTACCTTGGGGATGAATCATGAAGGTTGGGTGGCTCCCAGTGAACGAAACGAAGGTGCTGCTGAAAACTGATTTTCAGTTCCAGAGTAACGTCTTTTATGAGTCGGTTATACAGGATAGAACAATGAGACATAGAAAAGCAGGAAGAAAACTTAATCGAACAGCTGCACACCGAAAGGCTATGCTCCGCAATATGGTAACATCATTGCTTGAGCATGAGCGGATAGTTACAACAGTTCCTAAAGCAAAAGAGGCCAGGCGAGTTGCTGAAAAAATGATAACCCTTGGTAAGCGCGGAGACCTCAATGCGCGCAGACAGGCACTGGCATATATCCAATCCAAGGAAACTGTTGCCAAGCTTTTTGATGAGTTGAGCAGTCAGTATGCTGATCGTCAGGGTGGTTATACCCGGATAGTTCGCACTGGTAACCGTTATGGTGATGCCGCTCCAATGGCGATTGTTGAACTTGTAGGTTATGAGGAAGTTGTGGAAGAGGTTTCAGAGGCTGAATCTGAGGAATAACCACCACAAATATTACCCTGTTATGCATGTTTTCCCGGCCAGTATGATTTTCATACTGGCCTTTTTTTATGAAAGATATGATGAATGAAAATACTTCTGCTCCTCAAGATGAACATACACCAATAGGCAATAAACCGTTTACATTTCGGTGCCATCCCGGTGTAAGCTGCTATCTTGCGTGCTGTTATAAAGTCGAGCTCCGGTTGTTTCCAGTTGATGTTATTCGGCTGAAAAATGATCTTCACCTCTCTTCAGCTGATTTTCTTGAAAAGTATGTACGGCTTGCAGAGGGTAATCATCCTTATTTCCCAGCTGTTATGCTTAATATGGCCAATGAAGATGATTTTCCATGTCCCTTCTTGCAGGATAAAGGATGTACGGTGTATCAGGATCGTCCCTCAGCGTGCAGGACCTATCCCCTTGAAAGAGCTGTTAAGAAATCGGGTCCGAAAGGAAGGACCACAAGTCATTATTTTTTAACTCATCACCCTTACTGTAAGGGACATTTTGAAGATCATGAGTACACTGTGCGTCAGTGGGAACGTGATCAGCAGCTTTACGAGTATAACCTCCTTAATGATTTATGGGCAGAAGTTGATGCCTTTTTTGCTCTTAATCCCTGGGAAGGAGAGGGGCAGGCAGGACCTCGGCAGCAACTAGCCTTTATGGTCTGTTATAATATTGACGCCTTCAGGGCCTACTGCACTCAACACCGGCTGTTGTCTGCATTCCGTATTGAGCGTATACGTCGCCGTAGAATAGAGCAGGATGACATAGAGCTTTTAAAGTTTGGTTTTGACTGGTTGCTTCACGTATTAGGTGATCGAAACACATTGCTCCCTGTCTGATTTAGTATCTTCAGGTAGCGATACAACTTTGGCATAACGTGTGGTCTGTAACTGTCCAGATGTGTTCCCATATTGAGGCGCAGGCCAACGAATTATAACAGCGAAGCGGTGTCACAGCCTATGTGAGGCGGCATGATTGTCGCATCGCAGGTAAGCCAAGACTCCGAGATAGGGTTCATCTGAATAGTACCTGATTTATACATATTTACTTTGTCGATAATTTGCTGGATTTGCTTGCTGTACTTGAAGCAATGTGGTAATTAAAGATGTTTATTATTATAATAGTTTCGGCCCTGCGCCGGACAAACTACACACATCCTGATTAAGG
>QNYF01000022.1 GCA_003978695.1 Desulfobulbus sp.
CTGCCAATGATGGGCCTCAAGAAAAAAAAACATATTCTCAACGAGCTGACATCTCTTCTTGACCTCTCTTCTACGGCCCAGTGTGCGCTCCATTCAGGAACATTGTCGCTGCGTGGAGCAAAAAAACTTCTTTGTTTTTCAAAAGATGATCAAAACCTTCTGACTCGTACAATCACTGAATTGCAGCTGGGAGGATCAAAACAACAAATGCTTATTGATGCCGTCTCAGAACTCAGCAAAAGAGAAAATAATGATGCGGAAAAAATACTCGGATTGTGGCAACAACAGGAAATCGGCAAACAGTATAATGGGCCGCAAAAGGCCAATGCACTGCTCAAATGGCTCAAGCTGCGATGTTCACCAAGGTCTACAGCTGCCGAAGATGAATTTCAGATTTTTTGCCGACAACTCTCGTTACCCAAGGGGGTAACAATTCACCACACAACAGCATTTGAAAATGATCAGATTACGTTAACAATAGACTTTGCGACGAAAAAACAGCTGGCGGCCCTCTGGCCGCAGCTTAAAGAATGCCTCGGCACAAGTCACTTATCATGATTTAGTGCAACAATTCCATGAAGGAGAAGATCATCGCCAAGTAACTCACAGGAAAAATCCTCCAATTCCAACTTTCGTCCGTTATCTGCAAGCGAATACCCCTTTATAAGGGGAGTACCAGCATCTCCAATAAAATATGGCGCAGTAAAAAGAAAGACTTCATCCACCAGCTTTTCTTTGACAAAAGACCCGTGAACCCCCGCCCCTCCTTCCACCAGTACTGAAAGCACGTCAGCGCGTCCAAGAATCTGTAGGATATGGCGCAGGTTGAGGCTCCCTCCCGGTAAAGAATCTACTCTTGTGACAACGACCCCGGCTTGTTCAAGATTTTTCTTCCTTGCAGACGTCACGCTGTTACCACAAAAAATCCAGGTCGTATTATCAGATTGCTGTCTGAGAATCCTGGCCTCCGGTGATAACCTGAGCCGACTATCCAAAATTATTCTCAGTGGATCCCTTCCGCCATGCGGTAATCTGGTGGTTAATGAAGGATTATCGATAAGGGCTGTATCTATTCCTATCAGGATAGCATCAAACGTATTTCGCAACTCATGTACCCGCATCCTGGCTGCGGCACCTGTTATTGCGCCTCCTTTCCCAAGCCTAGTACTAATTTTCCCGTCAAGGCTCATACCGGCTTTCATAACCACCCAGGGTAAGCCGGTATTAATATACTTCAAAAAAGGGCGATTAAGATTTCTGCACTCTTCTTCAAGAACTCCGATTGTAACAGCCACTCCACGTGATTGTAAAAATTCTGCTCCACCACTGGCTAAGTCATGGGGGTCTGGCATGCCAACAACAACTCTTCTGAGTCCTGCCGCAAGGACAGCCCGACTGCATGGAGGGGTCTTTCCTGTATGATTACACGGCTCCAGAGTAACGTAAATCGTTGCCCCTTTACAGGCCTCAACACCTGCATCGGCAATAGCATTAACCTCAGCATGCGGGGTACCGGCTTTACGATGAAACCCTTTACCAACGATTTCTTTACCTCGGACAATCACAGCTCCGACGCATGGGTTAGGAGAAGTTCTCCCCAGCCCTCGTTGAGCTTGCCTGATGGCAAGACGCATAAATGCACGGTCTTGCTCCTGTAAAGATGTCTCGCTCACGCTCTCAACTCTCGTTTTGCTCCCCCAGGAACTGTTTTAACTCTTCCATGAACTCATTCACATCCTTAAATTGTCGATAAACAGAAGCAAAACGAACATATGCAACCTCATCAAGTCCTGGCAAAGCTTCCATTACCCACTCTCCTACCTGGGTTGTCTGGATTTCTTTTCCACCGACTTCCTGTAATCTGCGCTCAACATCGTCAACAAATGCATCTATATCCGCCATACTGACAGCCAGTTTTTCACAGGCTTTTTCAAGACCAACGATCATTTTACCCCTGTCCCACGGCTCTCGCCTGCCATCCTTTTTGACAAGCATAGGCATCATCATCTCAATTCGCTCGTACGTTGTGAATCTCTGCTTACACGATGAACAGGCCCGACGTCGTCGTGTAATAGTTTTATCCTTATTGAGACGAGAGTCAATAACCCGGTTGTCAAGATGTCCGCAGTATGGGCATTTCATGGTTTTCCTCTACGTTAAAGAATCATCCCGCTTAATCTCAGGATATAAAGGGAACAGGTCACAGAGTTCTCGAACTTCTTGTCGTATTTCTCCAATAACAGCTGCTTGACGAGAGGTGAGGACCCTGTTCACCCAATCAGCTATTTTTATCATTTCTGGTTCTTTGAGGCCACGGGTGGTCACAGATGGCGTGCCAAGACGAATTCCACCAGTGACAAATCGTGACTGGGTATCAAAGGGAATAGCGTTTTTATTGACGGTGAGTCCTGCGTCTTCCAGCAAACCTTCAGCTTCTTTACCTGTAATATCTTTACTCTTAAGATCTATGAGCATTAAATGATTATCAGTTCCACCTGACACTATCCGAAACCCATGTTCTGTCAGGCGGTCGGCAAGAATCGTGGCATTGTCAACAACCTGCTGCTGGTAATCAACATACTCCTGGCTCATTGCCTCTTTAAAGCTTACTGCCTTTGCCGCAATCACATGCACAAGCGGACCTCCTTGAATTCCGGGAAAAATGTTTGAATCAAGGGCCTTACCATATTTTTCTCTGGCAAGAATCAAGCCGCCTCTTGGCCCTCTCAGAGTTTTATGCGTCGTCGTGGTAACAAAGTCAGCATAAGGGACCGGTGAGGGGTGAACTCCGGCAGCTACAAGGCCTGCAATATGGGCCATATCAACCATAAACAGCGCACCAATCTGATCTGCTATGCGCCGGAATGCTTTAAAATCTATAACACGTGGATAAGCGCTGGCTCCAGCGACTATCATCTTCGGTTTATGTTCCATGGCGACCCGCTCTACTTCTTCCATGTCAATGGTTTCAGTATCACGTCGAACGCCGTAGGAGACAAAATTAAATAACTTTCCTGAAAAAGAAACTTTTGCTCCGTGGGTGAGGTGCCCTCCATGGGCGAGATCCATACCTAAAACAGTATCGCCTGGCTTGAGTGTTGCAAAGTAGACTGCCATATTTGCCTGACTGCCGGAATGGGGCTGTACATTCGCGTATTCAGCGTTAAAAATCTCTTTTGCCCGACTGCAGGCAAGCGATTCAACTTCATCGGCATAATCGCAGCCACCGTAATAGCGTCGACTGGGGTAACCTTCGGCATATTTATTGGTGAAAATTGAACCCTGGGCATCGAGTACAGCTTGCGAGACAATATTTTCCGAGGCTATCAATTCGAGCTGATTCGCCTGTCGTTCAAGTTCATACTGAATAAATCGATACACATCAGGATCTGTTGCTTTTAAAGTTGCCATCCTTATTCCCTTCTGGTCATTATCAATACTGTAAAAAAAGGTAACTGTTCAGCAGTGCCTTAGATTCGTTCATTTAAGACTGGAAAGCGTACTTGTGTACTTCAAGCAGGCTTAAATGGACGAAGAGGTAAGCGTAGACTCCGTGAGGTGCTCCTGAAGAGTTACAAAATATGAAAAAAAACCGGCAGCCCTGCTTCAGGCCTGCCGGTTAAAATCTCAACCTGACTCGTTGAGTTTCTCTCCAAAAAATCTCAACGAGAATCAACTAATCAACTCAGTTTATCAAGTCTGCGTTGATGCCGTCCCCCGGCAAATTCTGTCTCGACCCATGTCCGTACAATATCCAATGCAATTTCAGGCCCTATGACCCGTCCCCCCAGACAAAGAACGTTAGCATTATTATGCTCCCTGCTCATTCGGGCTGTAAAGGCCTCGTGACACAACGCTGCCCGGATATCACGGTGCCTGTTGGCGCTGATAGACATACCAATGCCTGTGCCGCAAACAAGAATTCCACGATCACATTCATTATTCTGCACTTTCAGACACACCTGATCCGCAAAATCAGGATAATCGACAGAATCCAGTGAATAACAGCCTACGTCTTCTACTGTCAGGCCCAGACCATGCAGAAAATCCGTAATAAGCTGCTTAAACTCAAAACCGCCATGATCGCTGCCAACCGCTATTTTCACACTCTACTCCAGACCAAAGTTCAGGTAAAACGCTTCATGATGATTACGCCATTGGTTCCGCCAAAACCAAAAGAATTGGACATTGCAACATTAACAGGCATTTCCCTGGCTGTATTTGGTACATAATCAAGATCACAGGCAGGATCAGGATTCTCCAGGTTCATTGTTGGAGCAATACATTGATGGTGGAGTGTAAGGGCTGTAAAAGCAGACTCTATTCCTCCCGCACCTCCAAGCATATGTCCTGTCATTGATTTTGTTGAGCTGATGGCGAGTGTTCTCGCATGATCACCAAAAACAGTCTTAATGGCAGCCGTTTCTCCACGATCGTTAAGTGGCGTTGAGGTTCCGTGGGCGTTGATGTAATCAACCTCTGCAGGGTTAAGGCCTGCATTATTGAGAGCCATCTTCATACACCGTACCGCACCGTCGCCATTTTCAGGCGGGGCGGCAATATGGTAGGCATCACTTGATTGACCATAGCCAATCACTTCCGCATAAATATTTGCGCCACGTTTACGTGCGAATTCAAGCTCTTCTAGCACTATCATCCCTGAGCCTTCAGCGATGATAAATCCATCACGCTCCAGATCAAAAGGTCTTGATGCATGTTCAGGGTCATCATTTCGGGTAGAGAGCGCTTTCATTGAACCAAACCCTCCAACCGCAAGATCACAAACTACCGATTCTGTACCGCCGGTTATGGCCGCATCACAGTCACCAAAAACTATGTGACGAAATGCCTCTCCAACTGCATGCGTTCCTGCCGCGCACGCTGTTGAAAGCGACAAGTTAGGACCTTTTGCTCCCAGGCGCATGGAAATATGTCCAGAAGGCATATTGGGGATTACCCGAGGAATGAAAAAAGGCGTAATCCTGCGCGGTCCACGCTCCAGAAAAACCTTATGATACTGCTCGATGGTCGGTAACCCTCCCATGCCGCATCCGGTTATGACCCCGACCCGTTCAGCGAGTTCATCGGTGATGGTCAGGCCAGAGTCGTCCAAGGCAAGAACTGCGGCCGCAATCCCGTACTGGACAAAAAGATCAAGATGTTTTACCTGTTTCTTTTCAAACCAGAGAGAAGGATCAAAATCCTTAACCTCCGCCGCAATTTGGGCAGCGTGAGCAGAGGCGTCAAAGCGTGTTATAGGGCCAACTCCGCTTCGCCCCTTGAGCAACCCCTCCCAGGTTTTATCAGTACCTGTTCCCAGGGGCGTTACCAAGCCAATTCCTGTTACAACAACCCGTCGATTCACAATACAGAACCTGAGTAAAATTACCCTTGAAGTTTGCTTACAAAATCAATCGCATCCTGAACAGTGGCAATTTTCTCTGCCTCTTCGTCAGGAATCTCAACATCAAATTCTTCTTCCATGGCCATAATGAGTTCAACCAGATCAAGAGAGTCTGCGCCAAGGTCATCCACAAATGATGCACCGGTAACAACCTTTGCTTTATCCACACTGAGCTGCTCTACAATAATATCGACCATTTTGTCTTCAACTGCCATTGTCTTTCTCCTGAAATGAATTAATCAAGTACATCACCAGCCAACTGCACCGGATCTGTTCCCATCAAAGTACGTACATTTTCATTGAAAATAATACAATAATACACTCGCCCGGCGCAAGCGGACGGAGCATCAAAAATGTTTTACGCCCCACAGGGGCGGGGTATAAAACCCAAGCTATGCAATTAACTGCTAATACGCTAATTACCCATATACATGCCGCCGTTTACGTGAAGCGTCTGACCTGTAATATAACCGCTCTCTTCTGAGGCCAGATACCCTGTCGCTTTGGCCACGTCTTCAGGTGTTCCCAAGGTACCCAGGGGAATCTGCGCCTTAATCATTTCCTGAATATCTTCAGATAATTCACGGGTCATATCGGTTACAATATATCCGGGAGCAACACAATTCACAGTAACACTGCGAGCTGCCAGTTCACGTGCCATAGCCTTTGTAAACCCGACAAGACCAGCTTTTGCTGCAGCGTAGTTCACCTGACCGCCATTACCAAGAAATCCGATAACAGAGGAAATGTTTATAATCCGTCCCCATCTCTTTTTCATCATGCCACGCATGACGGCCTTACTGCATGTAAAAGCGCCCTTGAGATTGGTGTTTAACACGGCGTCCCAATCAGCATCTTTCATGCGGGCCATGAGTCCATCGCGAGTGATTCCCGCATTATTGACCAAGATATCCACACCACCATAATCTGCAGTTATACTCTTTACAGCAGCCTGAACAGCTTGAGAATCAGCCACGTCAAAACCGGTGACAAAACCAGCACTACCGGCTTCTTTTACCTCTGCAAGTGTTTCCTCGGCAGCACTGGGATTACTGACAAAATTAATTCCGACAACTGCTCCCTGACCAGCAAGCTGCTGACAAATAGCCCGACCTATCCCCCTGCTTCCACCCGTGACTAAAGCGACTTTACCCTCAAGACTCATTCTCTGCGTTGCTCCTGGATTTTCCTTGTTAACAAGGGAACAATCTCAAACAGATCGCCAACCAGACCGTAGGTGGCAATATCAAATATCGGTGCGTTTTCATCACGATTAATGGCAACGACCGTTTCTGCTGACTGCATGCCGACAGCGTGTTGAATAGCACCGGAAATTCCGCAGGCTATGTAAAGTTTCGGACAAACGGTTTTCCCTGTCTGGCCGACCTGATGCGGATAACTCACCCATCCGGCATCAACTGCTGCCCGGGATGCCGCAACAGCACCATTAAGTTCAGCTGCAAGCTCCTGAATCAGTTCAAAACCTTTTTCGCTTTCAACACCACGGCCACCGGCAACCAGGACTTCAACTTCCTGAATATTTACCTGCTCTTCGCTACTGGTAACAGTTTCAAGCACTTCAACCCTTGAAGCCAGCTGCTCATCATTGAGTTCAATTTTAACAATCTGCCCTGTCCGCTCGGAATCCGGTTCTGCCGGGGCCATCACATTTGGACGTACAGTGGCCATCTGGGGCCTTGAATGAGGGCATTCAATTGTGGCCATAATATTTCCACCAAAGGCAGGCCTGGTCTGCAGTAACATCCCATCCTCTTCCCGAATAGCCAGACCTGTGCAATCAGCTGTAAGGCCTGCTCCCAAAACAGTAGCAGCCTGAGGAATAAGTGATCGTCCTATAGCCGTTGCTCCGGCCAGAACAACTTCAGGTTTTTTCTCCTTAATCAACTGTTCAAGTACCCGTCCATATACATCTTCCCGGTATTGAGCCAGTGCCGGGTTATCGGCAATTAAAACAATGTCTGCTCCTGAGGCGATCAGTTGATCAGCGTGAGATTGTACATCAGAGCCGAAAAGAACAGCAGTAAGTTCCACCCCTCTTTGCTCGGCAAGTTTGCGGCCAATTCCCAACAATTCAAGAGCAACAGGAGCAAGTACACCATGACGTGATTCAGCAAAAATCCAGATGCCTGACCAGGCAGATAAATCAGCCTGTACAGCTTTTTCTCCTCCTTCAATATGAAGGGCCTCAACATCACATACGTCTACACACGCCCCGCATAGTGTACAGGAATCCCCGACCACTGCCAGGTCATCTTCAACAATAATTGCCCCAAAAGCACAATTATCCTCACAGGCCCCGCAGCCAATACATTTATCCGCATCTACAATGAGCATTCTTATAAATATCCTTTCAGCTTATCAACCAGTTGTTCCACCTGTTCCGCAGCAGTACCTGAAAAAATCTTTCGGTCTCCCCGGGCTTCAGGGGCAAAAACATTCACTACCTGCGTAGGGGAACCGGCAAGGCCAATATATTGCGCTTCAGCACCGACATCACTGGCAGAGAGCATGCTGATCTCAGCTTTTTTTGCTTTCATTTTACCTTTGAGGGAAGGAACCCGCGGCTCATTAATATCTTTAACAACGGTTAAAAGAGCCGGCAGGGGCAACTGCACCACATCATAACCGTCATCCATCATTCGCTCAACCTGAATTGAGGAATCAGTAGCCTCCCTGGTTTTCTGAACGCAGGTTACATATGGGAGGCCCATGCGGGAGGCAAGACCCGGCCCCACCTGGGCTGTATCGCCATCAATTGCCTGTTTACCGCAAAGAATAAGATCAAAAGTACCAATTGCTTCAACCGCCTTTGCCAACGTGTAGGAAGTTGCCCAGGTATCAGCACCGGCAAAAGCACGGTCAGAAACAAGCACCCCTTCATCTGCACCACAGGAAATAGCCTCACGCAATACCTCTTCTGCCTGCGGAGGCCCCATTGAAAGCACAGTAACCTTCCCGCCAAGCTGCTCCTTAAGACACACAGCCTCCTCAAGGGCGTGACGATCAAAAGGATTCATAATTGCCTCAACACCTTCCCGGGCCAGGGTATTGGTTTCCGGATCCAACCGGACGTCTTTGGCGTCAGGTACCTGCTTGACACAAACAATAATATTCATAAACTCTATGCGTATTCTTTATTCAGTTCCTGCCCAATGACATTTCGCTGAATCTGGTTAGTTCCTTCATATATCTGCAGAATTTTAGCATCCCGCATCATCTTTTCTACAGGATACTCTTTCATATATCCATAGCCGCCCAGGACCTGGACAGCATCAGTGGTAACTTTCATAGCCATATCTGTTGCAAACACCTTACACATTGAAGAAACCTTGCTCATCTTTTTGGGATGTGCATCAATATGACGGGCGGCTCCATATACCAACGCCCTTGCCGCTTCCAGCTCGGTGGCCATATCAGCAAGCATATGCTGCACGGCCTGAAAGCCGATAACAGGCCTGCCAAACTGGACTCTTTGCTTGGCGTAAGTAACAGCCTCGTCCAGGGCTGCCTGGGCCAGGCCAATGCCAAGAGAGGCAATACCGGGCCTTGAGATGTCAAGAGTTTTCATGACAGTGATAAAGCCGGTGCCTTTTCTTCCCACAAGCCGGTCTTGAGGAATGCGGCAATCTTTCATTATGAGCTCACGGGTAGCTGAAGAGCGAATACCCATTTTATCTTCTTTTTTCCCGTATGAAAAACCAGGATCACCATCTTCAACAACAAAGATGGAAGCGCCGCGTGCGCCTTTGGTGGGGTCAGTCAGGGCAATGATAGTATAAATTTCTGACTCACCGCCATTGGTAATCCACTGCTTGGTGCCGTTAAGCACCCACTCATCGCCATCTAACACGGCTGTAGTCTGGATTCCACCTGCATCAGAGCCCGCATTGGCTTCTGTCAGGCCAAAAGCAGCCCATCGTTTACCTTCGGCAATTGTGGGCAAATACTTTTCTTTAAGTGCATCGCTACCGGCTATCATCACCGGATAAATACCCAAAGCGCTTGCAGCGTAACTCGTAGCAACTCCGACACAACCGCGAGCCAGCTCTTCAAGAACTATAACATTTTCAAAACAACCACCACCGAATCCGCCATATTCTTCCGGGACAAAAACAGAAAAAAGGTCTGCTTTTGCTATATCTTCAAGAATGGATGTTGCAAATTCATTTTTTTCATCCAGTTCAGCCCGCTGGGGAATAATCTTTTCTTCAGTAATAGCCCGGGCTGTTTCTTTGATCATCTCCTGATCTTCAGTTAAAAAATAATCCACTACTGTCTCCTACAGTTACCAACGCAAAAGCATCGAGCCCCAAGTGAACCCGCCGCCAAATGAACAAAATAAGACCAGATCACCTTTTTGAAGCCGACCCTCACGAGAAGCTTCGTCAAGGGCAATGGGGACGCTGGCCGCAGAAGTATTACCATATTTATTAACGTTTATGAACACCTTTTCCTGCGCCACTCCGAGCCGCTCCATCAGTTTGCCAAGAATACGCACATTAGCCTGATGGGGGATCAGCAAGTCGATATCGTTAATTGAGATGTTTTGCCTTTCAAGCAGCTGAACAACCACATCTTCCATGGCCCTGACAGCATATTTAAAAACATCTCTTCCAGACATCTGAATAAAACATCCCTTGCGCTCCGGATCCAGAAGCTCAGGATTCTTGCTTGCAGGGCTGTCCATATAGAGGAGATTCCATAATTTGCCGTCGGAATGGAGGATACTGTCAAGAATACCTCCATTGTCAGAGGACTCAAGAACACAGGCTCCAGCCCCGTCACCAAAGAGTATACAGGTATTTCTGTCTTGCCAGTTAACCCTGGCAGACAAGGTTTCAGAGCCGATAACCAGTATCTTCATTTCAGGAGTGCTGGCAATATATTTAGCAGCAAGATCAAGAGCAAATAAAAAACCTGAACAGGCAGCATTTATATCAAAAGCAAAGGCCTTGTCCGCACCTATCTCTGCCTGAACAAAACAGGCACAGGACGGCATAATCATATGGGGACTCATGGTGGCCACTAAGATAAAATCTAGATCAGCAGCACTCACTCCTGCAGACTCAAGAGCACTCTTGGCGGCTTTGGAGGCCAGTTGAAAATTTTGTTCACCCTTCCCTGCTATTCTTCGGGTATGAATACCGGTCCGGCTGGTGATCCACTCGTCAGAGGTTTCCACCATCAGTTCAAGATCGCGATTAGATAATACTCTGTCAGGTAAACATGATCCGGTACCAACAATGGAGGCTTTTTGCATGGTTACTTCTGTCCTGTTGCTTGAGCAAGGGTTTTCATAATAGAGTCATTCACCCTGCTTTCAACCATATTGGCAGCCTCGCCTATAGCGTTACAGATGGCAAGAGAAGATGATGAGCCATGGCAGATTATACCGATACCATTAATACCAAGTAACGGAGCCCCTCCGTATTCGGCATAGTCTAATCGTGTCCGAAATGCTTTAAATGCTTTGCGTATAAAAAGATAGCCGATTTTCGCTCGCAGGGACTGCATGATTTCGGTTTTCAGCATCTGCATGGCCGCTTCAGCAAGCCCTTCACTGATTTTTAAAGAAACATTGCCGACAAAACCATCACAGACAATAACGTCGACTTCACCCTTATACACATCACGGCCTTCCACATTACCGATAAAATTCAGTGAACTTTCCTGAAGCAGACTATATGCCTCTTTAACCAGCTGATTGCCTTTGCTCGGTTCTTCACCAATACTGAGTAAGCCAATGCTGGGACGGTCTTTATTAAAGAGCAGAGCCGAACAGGAAGAAGCCATAATGGCAAACTGGAAAAGATGCTGAGGCCGGCAGTCAACATTAGCGCCTATATCCATCAACATGACCGGGTCGTTCAGGGTAGGAAACAAACTGGCAATACCGGGCCTGGCAATACCTTTTAATCGACCGAGTTTACGAATAGCTGCAGCCAGAGTGGCTCCGGAATTTCCGGCAGACACCATTGCATCTGCCTTGCCGTTTTTGACAAGATCAAATCCCACCAAAATTGTGGAATCTTTCTTCTTACGGACCGCATCCACGGGAGACTCGTCCATGGATACGGTTTGTGAGGCATGAACAATTGACAGGCGAGAGGTTCCTTTTTCGGAACCAGCTCTACGAGCAACCTGCTCGCTAAGTATATCTTCGGGCCCCAGTAAAACTACTTCCAGATCAGAACGTTTGTTGATTGCCAACAATGCTCCGTCAAGCAGCAGCTCAGACCCAAGGTCTCCACCTGTAGCGTCAAGGGCAATTCGCACGGGATGACCTAACCGAGCTCGTCCTCAATATGTATAATACTCTTACCCTTGTAGGTGCCGCAGGCTCCACATAATTGATGCGGCATCTTTGGCTCGCCGCACTCAGGACACCGACCAACTTTAGGGGCAGTTAAAAAATCATGCGATCTCCGCTTGCGGGTACGGGAATGGGAATGTCTTCTTTTTGGTAATGCCATGGTTTTCCTCCATATTTCTACTACTCTGCCGTTGAGAATCCTTAAAGCAGAACTTGTTTATATTGTTAACTACCAGACAACAGAACCTGCCGTCCGTATTCGTTATTTTTTCAACTTTGCCAACACGGCAAAAGGTGATTCTTTTTTTTCCGATACGCAGGAACAACTGTCACTGTTCAAATTCACCCCGCAGCGTAAACATAGGCCCTTACACGTTTTCGAGCATAGCAACTTTTCAGGCAGACTCAAATACAACTGCTGTCTGAGAATGTCGCCTATGTCAACCTCAGGTTCTTGCAGCAGTATTATATCAAGATCGCTGCTGGAGCATTCAAGTTCCCTGATCTGCCAATTCTCAACGGCAGCAACTTCCAGCACCAAATGGAATAAGACATTTACTCTGAAGTCGTATTCTGTCAGGCACCGATCGCAAACAAGAGTAACCCCTGTTTTTAAGAATCCGTGCACCTCGACCCGATTGTCACCTTTCCTGTTAAGGCTGACCTCTGCCTCAACTGGAGTTGTTCTCTGGACTTCCTCTTCAGGAAGCCAGGAGTCATCACGTATCTCATAGCGATTTCCAGCCTTTGAGATATCTGCAAAACTAACCTGCATCTTCATAACCTGCAGCATAAAAAGACGCCCGAGATGATTAGATCAAGAAAATAGAAAAGCATACACAAAAAAACGAACTCCTGCCAAGAAAAAAAATACAGATTCTATAGAACAGCGTTAAATGAATCACCGTAACCTCTTTTCCGGAAGAACTCCGCCCCCAGCAGTCTTGCTTCAAATAACCTCTACCCTTCCCTTCTTCCCCAGACAAGTAAATGTCGATCACTCACCTTCTCACATTGTAAAGACAGACCTGCTTCAGCTAACTGTTCACGCACTTCACTCACTCGAAAGGCAGCCAGCAGTGAGTTGTAAAAATCCTGCTGCAAAACTGGTGACTCATCGGCCGCATACGTATCTACAATCGCCCGGGCACGAGCTGTGGATTCCGGACGGAATAAATCCATGATCATAATGGCTGTGCCGGGGTCAGCGCATTCATTAATAGTCTGCCAGAGATCCCGGGGATGGTGAAGGTGATGGAGCAGACTGTTTGAAATGATCGCCTTAAAAGTATTCCCTTCTTTTGCCACCGGCAGGCACTGGCAACGAAGATGAATACAGTGGTCAAAGTTTTTCCGGACAATTTCTTTTCGCCCCGGTGCAAGCATAGCCTCAGCACCGTCAATTCCTATGCATTCACAATCCGGGTATCTGTCAACAAAACGAATCAGGATATCCGCTGGTCCGCAGCCCAGGTCAAGAACTTTTCCCCCTCCGACAAAATCTGTAAATTTATCCGCGAACAAATTGAGAAACTGGGTGTTAGGCCCTGAAAAATCCGCAAGGGCATAGGCTTTCCCCTGCTCGGGATCATCCATTAATTCCGGTTCAATAATTCGATCCATGACTACCGTTGAGTCCGCCCGCTTCGTTCCTTAAAAACGAGCCGGACCGGAACCCGATTAAGCCCCAGTCCTTCCCGGAACCGATTCTTTAAAAACCGCTGATAGGAAAAATGAATTCCTTTAGGAAAATTTGCTATCACGGCAAATGAAGGAGGTGCCGTGCCGATCTGGGCAGTATAATAGAGTTTTAAACGACGCCCTCTGTAAAGTGGTGGTTCATGATGACTCACAGCGGCTGACAGTAATCTGTTGAGGGCACTGGTTGGAAAACGCTGATAAAACTGCCGGTGCATCTTGCCGATTTCCGGGAAAAGACGCTTAATACCGAGCCCTGTTTTGGCGGAAACCTTGAACACCGGAGCAAAAGGAATGAAATTCGTTGCCAGCCTGATCTCTTCAAGCAGCCAGTCTTGACGTTTTTTATCGTCTTTTATCAGATCCCACTTGTTGATCAGAATCATAAGGGCCCTGCCATGATCCTGCGTATAGCCGATAACCCGGATATCCTGCTCTGTAATTCCTTCTTCAGCGTCAATAAGCACAAGAGCTATGTCACATCTGCCCAGGGCTTTAAGGGCTTTGAGGATGGAAAACTTTTCCAGCTTATCCTTGGTTTTCCCCTTCCTCCTGATACCGGCTGTGTCTATGAGCAGATATGCGTATTTGTCCCGGCTCAGAAGCGTATCAACAGAATCCCTGGTCGTTCCTGAAATATTTGAAACAACCATCCGCTCCTGGCCAATAATGGCATTAATCATCGATGATTTACCAACATTTGGCCGTCCCAGAAAGGCAAGTCGAATCACCCCTTCAGGAAGGTCAGCAGGAGCGTCGACCTTGTCAAGATTCTCAACCAATCCATCCATCAGGGTCGTAAAACCATAGCTGTGGTCGGCAGATAACGCCCATAAATGTTCTACACCAAGCTCCCAGAAAGGTGAAAGCAACTCAACCTCAAGTTCAGGGGAATCAATCTTATTGACAACAAAAAACACCTTTTTTTCGGTTCGACGCAAAAGATCAACAATTTCGTAATCACTTGGAGTCAGCCCCTGGCGGCCATCCATCAGAAACAGTATAACATCCGCCTCATCTATGGCCTGCAAGGCCTGATGACGAATATGGTTGGTTATGGTGTCATCATCATCATCAATTCCACCTGTATCAACCAGGATAAAAAAATGTTCTTCCCAGCTCACCCGGGCATAATGGCGGTCTCGCGTCACGCCGGGGGTAGGGTCTACAAGAGCATCACGACGCCTGGTAATACGGTTAAACAGCGTTGATTTTCCCACATTAGGGCGACCGATCAGGGCAACCAGGGGCTGAGCATTATCTTTCAAAATATAGAGGTCGGGTGAAAAGTGAAAGCTTTGGATAAGCCAGAAGAATGATTATTTGCCACGTGCAGCGTTTACGCAAGGCTACCTGTTATCATCAAATACTAATGACCACTCAAACTTCGGTCAAGCATTGTTCTACAAGACTTCTCAGAAAGGGAAACTTCCCCTGGTCAGGCCGGTTAAGGTTTTCATGCAGATTTTCCAGAGCCGGTTTAATATACTGCCTGAAAAAGAGTTTTCTTCGGCGATGACTTAAATACGCAAAAGCTCCTAAAATCTGAAGATTTCTCTGCAGAGACAACGCAAGATACTCGTTTTTAAACTGTTCTCTGTCATAGGGGACCAGAGCTGTGAGTTCATCAAGATAACGTTCAACAAGGCGTTTCTGCATCTCTTGTGGAAGAGTTGCGTACGGGTCAATCAGCAAAGAGGAAAGATCATATCCAAGAGGACCAAGACGTCCGGCCTGATAATCTATGAAACGAACCTTTCCTTCCAGAACCATTATGTTTCGACTCTGAAAATCCCGGTGCAGGAAAAAGCCTATATCTGCCTGAGAGGCCCAATCAGCAAGGCGCTCGAACTCCTGGCGTACTGCCTGTAAGTCAACCTGTAAGCCAAGCAGATCATGGCATAATGCCCGGAGAAAATAGCCTGATTCCCGTTCAAGCATAATGTGACGATCGTAAACAGCTGTATCCCAGCACCAGGACGTATTAAATTGTGCACAGGCTCTTACCTGCATCCTGGCAAGTTGCACAACTGTCTGTGTATAAAGAGTTTCGACGTAATCAGGAGGGCTGTCACTGGACATAAGCACGTCGTGAAGACGCACATTACCTAAATCCTCACAGACAAGCACACCCGAAGTCTCGTCATAGGCAAACAATGCTGAGACAGGGACTCCACAGGATAACAGATGCCTGCCAATAGTCCATCCTGCAGCAGCTTCCTTAAGAGCAACGGCATCATTTTCAGGTGGAGCTATGGCAACTCTTGCCGAGCCATCCTCATGAACGAGTCGACAGAATTTCCGTTGGGAACCATCGGGGGTTAATTGTTCAACGCTGACACGTTCCAACTGCCAGGTACTGCCCAAGAGGGCACAGGCCTGCTTGGCAAGAGCGTTGTCCATTACTGTTTATCTTCAATTTTTTTCATGACAACAGTTTTAACCTGTAAAACCATATCTTCGTCATCTCCCCTGCTCACGGTCAGGGAGACCACTTTAAGCAGGTCTTCTGCGCCGGGAATACCTGTATCATCTTCAGAAAGATCTTCAACCTCTGTCTGCCAGTGAAAATCCGTAAATTCACCCTCAAAATCACCCTGCTCTGAATGAACATCGTCAAAACCGGAAGTATAGAGCTGAGCAATTTTTTGCTGCGCCAGCAGAGAGGCGACGGTTTCAAACCGGGAAATTGACGCATAGGAAATACTCTGGGACTGCGATCCCAGCAGGGACACAAAGGCAATCGCAATAATAGATACAGCTACCATAACTTCAAGCAGGGTGAATCCAGCTGATCCCTGCTTTGTGTACTCATGGCGGCAGACGGGCA
>QNYF01000226.1 GCA_003978695.1 Desulfobulbus sp.
TAATTAGTCCAAAGCGAAAAAGGATTTTCCTTTTTAAAGGCCACAGCTCTTGCTGTGGCCTTTTTTTATTGGTATGACAGCTTGAGTATGACACGTTGCATACGTTATTTCGTCTGATCCAAAGGAGTACTTAACCTGCCAGTGAGGACGTTTGGGGGCGTAAATCCTTCTGACTCCAGCTCCTGCAGGATTAATTATTCAACTCCGGGTAGAGTCAGGGTTGATACCAGAACATAGAACTCCATAATTAATAACTCTTCATGAGCACCTCACGGAGTCTACGTTTACCTCTTCGTCCATTTAAGCTGCGGTAAGTAGCGCTAAGTACGCTTCATAGTCTGTCTTAATGGACGAATCTAAGTCACTCCTGAAGAGTTACAGGACGGTGGTTCTGCATGTTTTTCGCACCCAACTGAATAGCAACATAATTTTATGAAAACTCTACATCTTGTCAGTCTGGGCTGTGCTAAGAATCTCGTTGATTCAGAAATGATGCTTGGCAGCCTGGAGCAGGGCGGATATACAGTGGTTGAAAATCCGGCTGATGCAGATCTCCTGCTGGTCAACACCTGTGGTTTTTTACAGTCTGCGGTGGAAGAGGCCGTCGATGAGATTCTTGCGCTGGCTGAATATAAACAGCAGGATCATAGCAAAAAGTTGATCGTTACCGGCTGCATGGTCCAGCGCTACGGTAATGAGTTGCAGGCTGAACTTCCCGAGGTGGACCTGTTTATAGGTATTGACGACGAGATACGGATTCTTGAACTCATTAATGGTCTTAAAAATGACTCATCGCTGGTTCTTACCCGTCCCTCACGGTTTTTACTATCCTATGACTCTCCCCGCAGGTTGTCGACCCCCAGATTTCGCAGTTATTTAAAGATTACCGAAGGATGTGATAACTGCTGTACCTATTGTATGATCCCCTCGATCCGGGGGGATCTACGCAGCAGAACTGTTGAAGACCTCTTAGCTGAAGCTCAGTCGCTGGCAAATGCAGGTCTTAGTGAGCTCACCCTGATTGCTCAGGATTTAACGGCATATGGTGATGATCTGGGAAGTCACATAAACCTGCCCGGCCTGCTCCTCTCTCTCCTGCAAAAAACAGATATTCCCTGGTTGCGGTTGCTCTATCTTTATCCAGTATCCATCTCAAAAGAATTACTGCAATTAATGGCAGACCAGCCCAGGATTGTACCATATCTTGATATTCCTTTTCAGCATGTCAGTGATGCGGTCCTTAAGAGGATGAATCGTCGCTATGGCCGGGATGATTTGGATTCAATGGTGAATCAAATCCGACATTATCTTCCGGACTGTGCCCTGAGGACAACAATGCTGGTAGGTTTCCCGGGTGAAACAGAGCAGGATTTTGAGGAGCTCCTTACCTGTCTGGAGCACTGGCAGCTGGATCATGTGGGGGTCTTCCCCTATGAAGATGAGGAGGGATCAATCGCTGCCGGACTCAGCAGGAAGATTTCAGCCGAAGAAAAACAAATTCGTTATCAGCGGGTCATGGAATTACAGGCAGGAATCAGCAGGAAAAAACTTGAGCAATATGTCGGACGGGTCGAATCTGTACTGGTGGAGGGGGTTAGCCGGGAGACGGATCTTCTGCTGGAAGGGCGAACCCGTTTTCAGGCTCCGGACATTGATGGATGTGTGTATATTAACGAAGGCACGGCAAACCCCGGTGATATTGTGCAGGTTCATATCACCGAGGCTCATATCTACGATCTGGTCGGCAGTATACAGGAGTGAGCAGGAACCCCCGCTTGTTATTTCTTTTTGCCTTTGCGTTTTTTTCTGCCCGCCTTGTCAACACGTTCCCGCAGGTCCTTACCGACCTTGAAAAAGGGGAGTTTTTTGGGTGCGACCTTAATTTTTTCACCTGTTTTCGGGTTACGACCGGTATACGCATCATACTCTTTAACAACAAAGCTGCCAAAGCCGCGAATTTCGATGGAATCCCCTGCTGCGAGTGCGTTGCTCATGGTGTCGATGATAGTATTTGTAATTGAGGCCGCTTCCCGAATCGGCAGGTTGATTTCTTCAGCGAGTGCTTCAATCAGTTCCGATTTATTCATACTTTATTCTCCCTTTGACCCGGTCCCGTTTCCTGATTCTGTCAGGCTCGAGCCGTCTTCGTTGTCCGCTACACCTTGATAAAACGTTATTTTTAACGTAACTATTAAAAGTAAATCAGGTATGTTTCTGATTGTAAAGGGGTTTTTTGTAAAAAAGTCTTTTCAGGTCATTTTTTGTTAAATAGCGATGTTTTCCGGGCTGGAGAGAGCCTAATTTGAGATTTCCGTAGGCTGTTCGTTTCAAGCGGAGCACATGATGCCCGATGGCCTGAAACATTTTACGAACCTGCCGTTTTTTGCCTTCATGGATTACGATTTCAATAAGCGTTGTTCCCTGGTTTTTTTGCAAAATCCGTAATGAGGCCGGCCAGGTTTTACGACCGTCAATCATGATGCCCTGTTCGAGCTGCCGCAGCGCTGGAAATTTTGGTGTGCCTTTAACCAGAGCTTCATAGGTTTTGTTGACCTCGTAACTGGGATGGAGAATCCTGTTGGCAAGGGTTCCGTCGTTGGTGAGCAGCAGGGCCCCTTCGCTGTTAAGATCAAGTCGGCCGACAGGAAAAACGCGGTTATCAACATCAGGGAGCAGGTCGGTAACTATTGGTCGCCCCTGCGGATCTGCCATGGTTGTTACATAGCCAACAGGCTTGTTCAGAAGAATATAGACAGCTTTTTCACGATGTATCTGATTGTTATCAACGGAGATTTCCACTTTTGCCGGATCGACCTTGAGCCCCGGTTGAGTGACTATTTTCCCGTTAACAGCAACTCGTCCCTCGGCAATATAAACTTCAGCCTGTCGCCGGGAACAGATACCGGCATGGGCAATGATTTTTTGTAACCGTTCTTCCATTTGGGGTTTAAGTCTGTTGTGGAGTTATCGCCACCTGGCGGGAATGAGGGTTGTATATCTTTCGTCCACACGTTTTCTGGTGGAGTCATCTACCTCAAGTACATCCGTATACCAGGGCTTCATCCGACAGTCAAAAACAACAGGAGGTTCCAGCCCCACATGGAATCGCTGAGTTGTCTGTTTTGCTCCGTGAATGTCGGCAGCAGGCTCAAAACGGGTAAAAAATGTCCAGAGAAATTCCTGCAGGTTACGTGTTGCCTCATCTGTTGAGTCCACCAGCAGAATGACCGGCCATCCGGCAACTCCGGGGCTTGAGGCAAGCAGTGGGGCCAGGGTGTCATGGTGTTTGTATGATTTTCCCTGGACAACCAGCGTCCCGGGCAGAAAGACGTTTGCATGACTGCAGTCCTCAGGCAGGGAGCCGTTAAACTCTGTGGGGAGTTCCCGTCTTTTCTCTTTGCCAAGTCCCAGCATCATGGCCTTGGACCCCTTGTTGACCGAGGGGCCGGTATAATCGAGGGTATCCTGTGAGACGTTGGCAAAAACAAACAGATCCTGTTCCCATTGGATTCGTTCAAGCACATGCTGCCAGAGCTGCGGGAAATTCTCCATGTCAAGGGCACCGTCGGTAATGATCAGAAATTTGGTCAAAGAGAGCTGGCCCTCACCAAGAATCCTCAGTCCCGCCGCAAACGCCTCCCGGGGGTATCTGTTGCTTACCCGTGCAGCAGCCAGACAATGAAATCCTGTTTCGCCAAAAGTCTTGAGTTGCTGAACACCATTCATGACCAGGGGGAAGAGCGGCGAGAGCAGGTCCTGCAGAAAATCCCCTATAAAATAATCTTCCTGTTTCGGCCTGCCTACAACAGTAGCAGGATAGATGGCATTATTGCGGTGATAGAGATGGGTTGCCTGGAAAACAGGGTAATCATGGGTCAGGGAATCATAGCCGTAATGGTCGCCGAAAGGCCCTTCAGGCATGCGCAGCTTTGGTGGAACCGCCCCTTTTACAGCAAACTCTGCCTCTGCGACCAGACGGTGTCCGCCAAGCGGATCTTTGGCCATATCAAGTTTTCTGCCCTGGAGAAGAGAGGCCAGCATGAGTTCGGGGATGTCTTCTGGCAGGGGTGCAATGGCAGACAACATCAGGGCTGGAGGGCCGCCGATGAACAGGGTCATGGGCAGGGGCTGGTTGTGTTGTTCCGCGGCAAAGTAATGATAGCCGCCGCCTTTATGGATCTGCCAGTGAATACCCGTAGTGGAGTTATCATAGCGCTGGATACGGTACATTCCCAGGTTGTGGCCACGTCCGTCAGGATGCTCGGTGTAGACAAGGGGCAGGGTAACAAAGGCACCGCCGTCAGAGTGCCAGGAAGTGAGCATAGGCAGTTCGTTAAGGCGCGATGGTTGCTGCAGGTTCTCAAGAATCGGGGCTGAACGGATATTCTTCAGGCCGATTTTCAGCGCCTGCCCGGCAAGTGATTTTGACTGCCACAGGGTTGACAAGCTGGGCGGCATGAGCTGTTCGACAAGGTTAACCAGACCTTTGACAAAATCAACCGGTCTGCTGCCAAAGGCCAGTTCAAGGCGGTGGTTTGTGCCAAACAGGTTGGTTACTACCGGAAAAGCAGATCCTTTCACCCTGGTAAAAAGGAGGGCAGGCCCGCCACGGGCAATAACCCTGCGGTGAATTTCTGCTATTTCAAGATAAGGGTCGACCTCTTCTTCAATGACCAGAAGTTCATTTTCTTTTTTGAGTACATCAAGATAATCACGCAGGTTACATAATGGTTTCATAAATATCAATGATGGTGATCCGGGTCGTTTAAAAAGAGTTCGTGGTATTCTTTTTCCTGTAGATGTTTGCGCAAAAGGAGGGAAAGCTGGTCTACAAGAGTGGTTATTTCCTGGCCGTTCAAACGGGGAATCAGGGTTTGCAGCAGCTGTTTCTGGCTGAAAAGCTGCAGGAAAAGCTGCAGGGAGTGCTCGTCGGTTGCCCGGTCAAGGCCAAAACAGATGTGATCGGCATCTCGTGCCTTGGTCCCCCTGTTCATCCGGCCAGCACCTTCCAGTGTATTTTTCGGCTTCTGGGGCCGTCAAATTCACAGAAAAATATTCGCTGCCAGGTACCAAGCTGTAAGCCGCTACCAGAGATAAATACAGTCAGGCTGCAGCCGGTGAGCGTAGCCATCATGTGGGAGGGAGAGTTTCCTTCTGCGTGTTTGTAGGGATATTTTTGAGGAATGACCTGTTGAAAAACACCAAGCAGATCATCTTGAACAGCCGGGTCGCATCCTTCGTTGATGGTTAATCCTGCTGTGGTATGCGGATTGAACAGGCAGCAGATTCCCTCGGAAACCCCGGAGTCATCCACTGCCTGCTGCACCTGGCTGGTAATGTCCACAAATTCCATATGACTGGAGGTGGACAGCGTAAAACTGCCGGTACGCATCATAACTGCCTGTTACTTGATCTGCCAGCGGCCATAATCATCTCGGCAGGCTGTAGTATAGGTGCGTTCTGTTTTGCCGTCAATAATAGCGGTAATTTCAGCCTTGCGGCAGGGATGATTATTTTGGGTATACGCTGGCTGCGGGGTAACTTGATACTGGGTTCCCTTGTCCGGATTGACCCAGGAGGATGTCTGGCCGGAGACACCACGTTCATACACATGGTTGAGTTCCTGCCTGTCATATTTATCCATTTCATTACCGACAATATACCCGACAGCCATGCCGATAGCTGTGCCGATTAAGGTTGCTTCAGTGTTGTGGCCTATGGCCTGTCCGGCAATGGCACCTGCGCCCGCGCCCTGCATCGCGCCCAGTTGGGCCCTGTTCATATTGGCCCCTGTGCAGGACGTAAGTACAAGAAGTGAAAGTGCTGCCAGAATGTGTACAGTTTTCATTTTTTCCTCCATTAAAAATATAAAAAATAAATGTCTGTTTTTTCGTGATCATGTTGAAACTTCACCTGTCATCAGGGAGTTCCTTTCCCGGTTGTACGCCGAGTTTTTTAAGAGCACGGGTTCGGGATATCAGGTTGCCCTGACCGGTAGCCAGCCGTTTCTCCGCAATCTCCCAGCTCCTGGTTGCCTGGTTAAGTCTTGTTCCAACCTCAGTAAACACCTCAACAAAACCGACAAATTTATCATAAAGATTTCCAGCCTCTTTGGCAATAGTTAAACCATTGCGATTTTGTTCATCAAGCCTCCACATGTGATGAATGGTTCGCAGGATGGCCAGCAAAGTTGATGGTCCGGCGATCACCACTCTTTTTTTCATGGCCTGAGTAAGCAGATCGGGACAGGTGCTGACACCGGCCTGAAATGCGCCTTCAACCGGGATAAACAGCAACACAAAATCAGGCGTTGTCAGGCCCGGCAGTTGCTGATACTGTTTTCCGCTCAGTCCATTAATGTGAGTTTTTATTGATTTCGCATGCGCCTTTAAATGGGTCTCCCTTTCTTCGCTGTCTTCTGTTCTGCAGGCCAGCAGGTAACTGTTCAACGAGACCTTGGCGTCAATTATTACATCTCGTTTTCCGGGAAGATGAATAATGACATCGGGTTGTTTAAGCTTTCCCTGCCTGTCCCGGAGAGAAACCTGGGTTTCAAATTCCAGCCCCTTGCGCAGACCGGAATCTTCCAGCAGTTTATCCAGTATCATCTCTCCCCACTGCCCCTGCAGCTTGTTTTTTCCCTCCAGGGCCCGGGTGAGATGAAGAGCATCCTGGCTGATGCGTTCGTTCAGGTTTTTCAGATGCTCAATCTCTTTTATAAGTGAAACCCTGTCACGGGATTCACTGTCATAGACGCTCTCGACTTTTTTCCTGAAACCGTCCAGCTGATCACGAACAGGTAACAATAACCCCTTTAGCCCGTCAGCGTGCTGCTCCCGTAAAACACGCCCCTGTTCAGAGAGGACCTTGCGGGCAAGGTTCTGGAAATCTTCTTCCATCTGCTCTCTGGTCTGTTCAAATAATGCCAGACGTTCCCGGGCAATGGTCCGGGTTCCATTAAGCTGTGCTTCCAGCTCAATATTATCCCGCAGCAGCTGCCGGTTCTGCTCCTTTATGTTGTGATGTACTTCTGAGAGCTGGCCGATTTCATCTTCCAGGTGTCGATTGTTTACGCCTGCCTGCTCAAGACGTAACGAGAGAAGCATGCGACTGCGCTGGAGTTTATTGAAAATAATCACAAATGCCGTACCCATGACAACCAGGCCCAGGACAACTCCCAACAGCAGGGAAAGGCCGTGGACCTGTCCTGCCAGTGCCGCGGCTTCCTCCGCAAGAGTCTGCATCAGCGACGGTGTAACTGCCGCAGTTCTTCAAGCTCATCAAGCAGGTCCAGTACCAGGGCGCACCCCGGAAGGTTAACCCGAAGATCCCGTTGCAGCCGGACAGCTGTCTGTACCCGGCGAATCTCGGTGTAGGTGAAACGCCACTGCAGGGGTGAGACAGAGCGGGAATCTATCAAACCTTCATTGATCATCTCCTGTACATCTTCTGCGGGGATGTTGCAGAGCGTACAGAGTTCTTTCAGGCCGTATCGGGTGTCCTCGTCCAGTACTGTACCGGTTATGTAGGTTACTTTTTCAGTCATAATTTAAAATAGCAAAGAGTATGCCAGGAATTCAAGTCCTGCAATTTGAGTAATGAAAACACGGGAGATCATTTCTTATACACCCATTTCAGCCCGGGGATTAACCGGCATGAGTGAGGCCATTTTTTTATACAGTTCTTTCTGTTCTGCAGTTTCAGGAACGGGCAGGACAATTCGCAGAATAACATACATATCACCTTTGGAAGAGGCTGTGCAGAGACCCTTCCCTTTGAGGCGGAGTTTACGTCCGCCCTGCGAACCGGCGGGAATGGTCAGCTGGATATTGCCGTCAAGGGTCGGGACAGTGACTGTCGCGCCCAGGGCCGCTTCCCAGGGTGTTACCGGAAGAGTCAGAAAAACATCACGTTTTTCCGCATGAAAGAGCGGATCTTCGGCAAAGGCAATTTCCAGAAAGAGATCACCGGCAGGTGCGCCGCCCATGCCCGGCATTCCCTGCCCTTCAAGTCGGATTTTCTGGCCCTGGATAATGCCCCTGGGGATTGTTACATGCAGGGTTTGGGGTTTTGTCGTAACCTGCCCATGGTCATCGATGGAGGGCTTGGTCAGGGTGAGCGTCTGTTTTGATCCCTTGCAGGCATCACGGAGATTGATGACAATTTTTGCGTGCTGATCCTCACCTTTCATCTGAAAAGTAGACTGCCCGGTCCGGCTGTTATATTTGCTGCGGCCAAACAGGTTTTCAAAGAAATCACTGTATCCGCCCTGCTGGCTTTGTCCGGTATACCCCGCACCGTTGAACTCAAAGCCACCGTTCCAGTCCGGAGGTGGTTCAAAATCCTGTCCGTTTTTCCAGTTGCTGCCGAATTTATCATAAGCCGCGCGTTTTTCCGGATCCTGGAGGACCTCATAAGCTTCTCCAAGCTCATGAAATTTGCTTTCAGCATCGGCTTCTTTGCAGACATCAGGATGATATTTTCTTGCCAGTTTGCGGTAGCTGCGCTTGATCTCCTCCTGCGTGGCCTGCCGCGAAACGCCAAGAATGGTATAATAGTCTTTGTATTCCATGGGTTCTCTTGTCGGTGATGTAAATATTATGTACTATGTACTACAGTAAGTTCAGCAATGGGAAAAGCAAGGGAAAATTGCATTCTCCTTTCAGCAGTGAATCTGCTGATACTTTGTCAGAAAATGAGTTTTTGCCGGACAGGCCGTCATCTCCCGGCAATATGTTCAGGCTGACTTGAAACATGGTCTTTTCGCCTGATCTCAGTGTCTCAGCGAAACTCAGCCATTGTTAACGTCATTTTACTCAGAGGTCAGGCAGGATGATCAGTTTGAGCCGACAGGATGGTAAGAAGCAGGCATCATGTATCGTGCTCACCGGCTTCAGGGCCACCGGAAAGACCGCCGTTGGCCGTTTGCTGGCAGACCTGCTGGGCTATCATTTTATTGATACTGATGAGGAAGTTGTCAAACGGCTGGGATGTTCGATACGTCACTCTGTTGAGCGTTTCGGCTGGCAGCCGTTTCGGAATCTTGAACAGCAGTTGCTGGCTGAATTATGCGGGTGTAAAAAAACCGTGCTGGCCACGGGAGGAGGCGCTGTATTGCACAGGGAAGCCTGGCGGAATCTGAGTAAAACCTCTTTCGTTGTCTGGCTGCAGGCTGAAACTGCCACGATTATGACTCGACTGGAAGGCGACAGTAAAACTCCCGCCCAGAGACCCTCGCTTGTTGGAGGTGACTTGAAAAAGGAAATCACAAAGATGCTCAAAGAGCGCACCCCCTTGTACCGGAGTGGCTCGGATATGCATATGTCCACAGAAAACACAACCCCCGCAGAACTTGCCTCAACCCTGTACCGGTTGTTGAGCGAAGATATTAACATGGTATAAATATTAATGAATTTTGTTAATCTGGATGAAAAATAAAAATTTGGTAAGGACACAGCATGGCAGGAAATACATTTGGCAGCCTGTTTAAGGTAACCACCTGGGGAGAGTCCCATGGAACAGCACTTGGAGCAGTGATTGACGGTTGTCCTCCCGGACTTGACCTCACAGAGGAGATGATCCAGGAGGAGCTTGAGCGAAGACGGCCGGGCAAGGGTGGCGCTACCTCGCCTCGCAGTGAGCCGGATAAAGTACAGATCATGTCCGGCGTCTTTCAGCCCGAAGGCTGTCGTTGTCAGAAGACAACAGGTACGCCTATTTCTCTTGTTATTTTCAATAAAGATGCCCATTCCAAATCGTACAGCCATTTGCAGAACGTCTTCCGACCCGGGCACGGAGACATGACTTACCAGGCTAAATATGGCATTCGAGACCACCGTGGAGGAGGCCGGGCGTCAGCCAGAGAAACGGCAGCCCGGGTGGCCGCAGGGGCCGTTGCCAGCCAGCTTTTACGGAAATATGATATGTCTGTTCAAGCATATACCGTGGCCCTGGGAGGAATTTCTACAGAGAGGCGTGATCTGTCCATGGTAGCGGAAAATCGCCTGTTCTGCCCGGATAATGAAGCCGCTGAACGTATGGAGGAACGGGTAAGGGAAGTGCGTCGCCAGGGGGATACAGTTGGGGGTGTTGTGGAAATTCTGGCCTCCTGCCTGCCTGGACTTGGCGAGCCTGTGTTTGATAAATTAGACGGGGAGCTTGCACGGGCGTTGATGTCCATTGGTGCCGTTAAAGGGGTGGAAATCGGTGCCGGCTTCAAAGCTGCTGAAATGCTGGGATCAGAAAATAACGATCCCATTTCCCCAGTCGGTTTTCTCGGGAATAATTCCGGAGGTATTCTCGCCGGAATCAGCAACGGCGAAGATCTGGTGATACGGGTAGCGGTAAAGCCTATTCCATCTATTCATAAAGAGCAGCAGAGTGTTAACCTGCTTAACGAACCGGTAAAAATAAAAGTGGGCGGCCGCCATGATATTTCAGCAATACCCCGTATCATTCCGGTATGCGAGGCCATGGTCCGGTTGACGCTTGCAGATCATCTTTTACGCCAGCTTGCTCTTCAGGAGGGTTGGGGACAGGTAACCGGCAGTGAGTGATATTGAGCGTGCAGATAACCCGGCACAGGTTGTCATTGATAATGTATGGATGGTCAGCCGTGAGTATGATGGTCTGGCCGGAGCCGGCGGGGTAAAAGATGTCTGCCGTCAGCTTGCCGAAGCCCTGGTCAGTCACGGCGGTTGCCATGTCCGCGTGGTGTTGCCCTGTTACGGTTTTATCGATCCCATGGCTCTCGGGTTTACCGCTGTCGCTTTTAACCCGAATCGGACCGTTTTTTCCGTGGATATGTCCTACCCGGAGCAGGAGCGCATGGAAGAGGTCTCTGTGTGGTGGAAATCACTTCGGGGGGTGGACGTTTACCTGCTTGATTCCCCAAGGTTTTCCGAAAAAACAGGAGTATACGCCTATACTGCGGAGGATGAAGAACACGAGTCCTGGCAGAAACGGGGCAGGGGGCATTATGATTATTTTGCCATGAATATCCTGCTGCAGAAGGCCACGCTTGACCTGTTGATCCTGCTTGACCAGCGGCCTGATATTATTCACTGTCACGATGGGCACGCAGCAACTTTGCCGGCCATGATGCGGGAATTATCGGGCTACCGCCATTTTTTTTGTAACACAGGCTGCGTGGTAACCATTCATAATGCGGGCAAAGGGTATCATCAGGAAATCAAAGACCTGGCCTTTGCCCGGGCAGTCACCGGCCTTCCCCAATCGGTGCTGGATGCGAGTCTGCTGGCGGGAAGTTTTGATCCTTTTATGGCAGCGGCAGGTCGCGCGGAAATGAATACGGTCAGCGAAAATTACGCAAGAGAGCTGCAGGAAACCAGTGATGATGCGCGAACCGGATGGCTGGGGCATCAACTCCTCAAGCGTGGAGTACGGCTCGCCGGTATAACAAACGGAATAAATCCTGATGATTTTAATCCGGCATATCCCGACCGACTGGGCCTTGCTGCCGCCTTTTCGCCGGGAGAAGGCGATCTTGCCGGGAAAATGTGCTGCAAAGAGGAAATGCTTGTCTCCTGCAGCGGCAGAAAACGCTGGGGCAGTGTTGAGCAGTCTGGTCATTTGAGTCAGAGTGCAGACCTTCCGCTTTTTACCTTTATCGGCAGGCTGACACAGCAGAAAGGAGTGGATGTCCTGCTTGAGACGATTTTGCTGCTCCTGGCCGAGGGCGTGGAGCCGTTTCAGCTGTTGATCCTGGGCTCAGGAGATCCCGGTCTGGAGAGCCGGCTGCAGGCGCTGACCACAAATCCTGATCTTGTCGGCCGGATATGTTTCCTTAAGGGGTATGATGTCGATCTTGCCGCAAAAGTGTATGCCGCAGGTGATTTCTTTCTTATTCCCTCCCTGTATGAACCCTGCGGCCTGACCGACTATATGGCCCAGCTCATGGGGAATCTTCCCATCGTTCATTATGTGGGCGGCCTGGTTAAGGTGATGGATGGCATAACCGGATTTGTGTACCATAAACAGCTCTCAGCCGAGTTGGCTTCTGCCATGCAAAAAGCGTTATTTCTGTACAGTCAGGATCCTGATAGAATTATAACAATGCAAAAAGCGGCCGTGAAGCGAATTCATGATCACTACAGCTGGCCGGACGTAATGGAAAAATATCTCAGGCTTTACCGCAAGGCGCTTGAAGAAACGGGGCCGTGAAATGAAGCGGACCGGTTTTACAGGGACAACCTCACCGGGAAGTTCCGGCAGAGAAAGATGGTTTGAGCAGCGGCGTGATTTTTTTATGCGGCAGGTGTTTGAGGATTTTTTTGCCATAATCCGTTCTTTCCAGGAATTGTACCAGATGTATATTGGCAGCACTACCCCGGAGAGCAGCCATGGCTTTAACCTGCAGGATCGTGAAAACAATGAATTGCGTTGTCGGATTTGGGATAGATTAACCATCCTTGTTGGCACCGAGGTAGATAAAGGGCCGCTCTGGCAGTTGAAAGATCTCTGTCATCGTCTCTGGCCCGATGATGAAGGTGCCGTTTCCCTTGAGGGCACGCTGATCGACTGGCTGGTTGGTCTTATCTTCCATGAGGCAATGAAGCTTAAGGAAAATGTCTACATCCTTGGAAGTTACGGACCCGCAGCCCTGAAGAGATGTAATCCAGCAACAGGTGAACGCCTGGGATTACAGGATTTTGCCCAGATTATGGATGTTACAGAGTTGATCAGAAGGGTTGTGGTTGATGTGACAGCCCAGATGGATCAACTGGCCTTTCTTTTTGGTCAGACGAGTTATATACTACGCACCATGCTTCCCGGATTGTCGGAGAATATGCTGGTGGTCCGCCTGTTGACGGAACAGGATAAACTCGTTGAAGAACTCTGGGGCGAAGGCGTCGTGGATGTCTTGGCAGATATGTTCCATGGCAGTCCGGAGCAGGGATTTTGTGCGGCCGGCAGGAGCTACCTGCAGGGGCAGTGGTATGACCGGGCGAGGGGAATGTATAAGCGGGCGCTTATGATTGATGAAAACTGTCAGGAAGCTGGTCTTCGGATCAAAGAACTTCAGGGTATGGCCGACAGAAATAACGAGCCTGCTGATACCGGATAACTCACAACAGATGCGAATTTTTTTCATTCGACGTCCGGATTAATCTTTGAGGAGGTAGAGCATGAGCGTAAAAGTAGGTATAAATGGCTTTGGACGCATAGGCAGAAATGTTTTTCGGGCAATCGCTTCTGATGAGGTGTTTCACGACATTGAGGTCGTCGGAATCAATGACTTGACCGATATTGCAACCATAGCCCATCTCCTGAAATATGATTCCACCATGGGAGTGTATGCCGCCGAGGTTGACAGTGATGATAAAGGGATCATCGTTAATGGCCAAAAAATTCCGGTTTCTTCTCACCGCTCACCGGCTGATATTCCCTGGCGTGAACTTGGCGTCGAGTACGTCTTTGAGTGTACAGGTTTTTTTCGGGATCAGGAAAAGGCGAAAGCCCATATCGATGCAGGAGCCGACAAGGTAATCATCTCGGCCCCGGCCAAAGGCAATGTAAAAACCATAGTCATGGGGGTGAATGAAGATGAATATGATCCCACCCTTCACCATGTGGTTTCCAACGCCTCCTGTACAACAAACTGTCTGGCTCCGGTGGCCCAGGTGATATTGAATAGTTTTGGTATTAAACGGGGGCTGATGACAACGATTCATGCCTATACCGGCGACCAGCGTCTGCTTGATTTTCCCCATGCTGACCTGCGTCGGGCCCGGGCTGCCGCAATGTCCATGATCCCTACAAACACGGGCGCTGCGGCAGCTGTAGCCCTTGTGATTCCGGAGCTTAAGCATAAGTTTGATGGTCTTGCTGTCCGGGTACCGACGCCAGATGTTTCACTGGTGGATGTTGTGATGGAAGTTGAGCGGGAAACAACAGTACCTGAAGTAAACAGGGCCCTGCAGGAAGCTGATGGCCGTTTCCTTCGGTATTGTGATGAACCGTTGGTTTCGATAGATTTTCAGGGAGATCCGCATTCATCAATTGTTGACGCTCTTTCCACCAGGGTCATGGGAACAACGGTCAAGGTGATGAGCTGGTATGATAATGAATGGGGATACTCCAACAGAATGCTGGATTTGGTTCTGCATATGGAGGCAAACAAACCCTTGTAATGGTGCAGTAAACGGGGTAAGTAAAAGAGTCGGAAAAAAGCGGGCGGAATCCTGTAGCGAAGGCCGCCCGCAGTTACAGGATTATGAAAGTTTTTACGGGGTGCAGGCTCTGCCATGCCGGCGTGAAAACTTTCATTGTTTGTGTTTGAAAGTGGCTGGTTCATATGGTCCAGCCGTGCTGTTTAGATTTATTCTCAAGGAGATAGCGATGAAAAAAATAACACTGGCCTTAACAGCTGTTCTGGCTTTTTCTGCAGGAAGCGCCCTGGCCAACGAGCAGCAATGGGCATATGACGGAGAAGCCGGGCCGGCGCATTGGGCCAATGTAGATCCCTCATTTGCAGGTTGCGCGCATGGGGTCAATCAGTCACCCGTTAATCTTACCGGGTTTATCGAAGCTGAGATGGCGCCCCTTGAGTTTATTTACACCGGACTTGCCACGGAAATCGGTAATAACGGACATACCATCCAGGTCAACTATGCTGCTGGCTCCACCATGAAGGTGGCCGGCAGAACATATATGCTCAGGCAGTTTGATTTTCATTCGCCCAGTGAACATCAAATTAACGGTGAATACTTTCCCATGGAAGCGCAATTTGTTCATGCCGATTATGACGGAAACCTGGCCATTGTTTCCGTTATGTTTACTGTTGGCGAAGAAAATGCAGGTATGAAAAAACTCTGGCGGCAGATGCCAACGGAAGAAGGCACGAAAGCGGGGCTTTATTCCCAGGTGAGAGCGGAAGAGTTGATGCCGGCAGACCGGGATTATTACCGGTACAACGGTTCGTTGACAACGCCGCCCTGTTCTGAAGGGGTTACCTGGATTGTGATGAAAAATCCGGTAACTCTATCAGAGGCCCAGCTTAAACAGTTTACTGAAGTGATGGGGCAGTCAAATAATCGCCCTGTTCAGGCAACCAACGCCCGCCCCGTTCTGCAGTAGTCTCTTCTTGTTATCCACCGGCACAGGCTTTAGGCTGTGCCGGTGGATATGTCCTGTGTAGTTTCTTCTCAGAAGCCAATGTTGATGGCGTCGTCAAAAGTTTGATCTACTGCGTAGCAGGTTTCTGCCGAACCTTTGACATGCCTGATATATAGCCCTCCCCTCCGGCAGAAACATTACGTCTCAGGGGCTTCGTTACCTGTAAGTCGAACACTTTACTTAGCCATTTTGAGTTTATGATCGATTTTTTTCGAGCCCATCAACGTTCTCATTATTTTTTTCTGCTTTGAACCTGTGTATCAGGGCGGTATCCTGATGAATCATTTGACGGTTTGTAACTATTTAGGTAGCACCACGACTTTGGCATAACGTGTGGCCTGTAACTGTTCAGCTGAATCCATCTCGGAGTCGTGGCTCACCTGCGACAATCAGGCAGCACGATGTGGGGGGCGTGGGGAAATGATGATTGACAAATACGCTAAAATGCGATTAATTATCAGGTTCAATTCAAGATGAAACGGGCAAATATCTGGTGTAAAAGAGCAG
>QNYF01000132.1 GCA_003978695.1 Desulfobulbus sp.
TGGTTATACTTTCTTTTTCTTGTCATCCTCCGCATACTGGAATGGGGGCTGATAATTTACTGGTTTTATGATAAAGATTTCCAGCAGAAAAAACCTGTTTTCACCGGCATCATATTGGGTATACTCTGGTCGTTTGTTCTCGACATCCCCATTATTGTCGGTCTGTTTACTGTCGCGGCATCCATTTGTTAACGAGTGTCTGTCCAGAAATGAGGATTTTCGTTCAAGGTCAAGGAATGCGATAAAAATAAGCGCAGACATATACTTAATATTTCGAGCATTATTTTTTGAGCATGACGCAGAGATTGGGCGAAAATACCATTTATGGACAGACACTAACGAAATATGTAACTCTTCAGGCGGGTGCGAAAAACGTGCAGAACCATGGTCCGGTAACTGTTCAGGAATGCCTTAAATGCGGAGCCTGCGCTTACCCGGAGTCTACGCTTACCCGGAGTCTACGCTTACCTGTTCATTGAAGACTGTGAAGCGTGTGCTGTGCTTAAGCAGGCTTAAATGAACGAAGAGGTAGGCGTAGACTCCGAGAGGTGCTCCTGAAAAGTTACCGGGATATTTCAACCGTACACTCTACAAAAGGTAAAAAAATGAGAGATAAAAAGGAAATGGCAGATGATGCTGCTGAGCTTTTTTTGGCAAGAATGCACTGAAGTCAGGCCATTCTTGGCGCGTGCGCCAAACTGTTTAAAGATGAGCCGCCCTCAGATGAACTTCTTGCAGCCATGGCCCCGTTTGGAGGCGGCATGGGCTCAAGCGGCCAGGTATGCGGCACACTATCCGGAGCGCTGGCGGTTATCGGTTATACCCTGGGAAAAACCGAGCCAAAAGGCAAAGACCATAAGTTGATGTGGAAAATCAGCTACAAGATGGTTAAGCAGTTCGACGAAATATGCAAACCCTATGGCGGCACCAACTGTTCTGATATTGCCTGCATAAACTGGAATAATCATGCTGCTGTCCTTAATTTTTATAAGAATCCGAAAAGCAGCCGTCAGAACTGCGTCAAAGTGATCAGGGCGACCAGCGACTATCTGCATGATTTGATCAGTAAAAACTTCGCAGAAGAAAAATAGTTGCTATTCAGTTAGCGCCACGATTTTGGCATAACGTGTGGCCTGTAACTATTCAGCACCCCAACCGGGTGCCCCGGCATATATTTTAAAAGTAACGAAAAATCAGCATGTTGATATTTTGTTACTTAGAAGATGTGCCCCATATTGTAGCAAGCAGACCAACGAACTATAACAGCGAAGCGGTGTCACCGCTATGTGAGGCGGCCTGATTGTTGCAGGTAAGCCACGACTCCGAGAGATGGGATGCAGCTGAATAGTTACGAAAAATAACCCCTCTTCCGCAGGCAGTTTTCACCCTTTTCTGTTGCAAAAATGCGTCAACCTGGTGGACGGAACACCTCTTTTTGAGTAAGTATAGGTGCAAAAAGCAGTGTCTCTTTTGCCAGGTTTTCTTTTATGCTTAAAAAAATTGATCATATCGGTATTGCCGTCCACTCAATTGCAGAGGCTCGTCGATTTTATGAAGAGACCCTTGGTCTTGTCTGCGAAAAGGTTGAGGAGGTGGTTTCCCAGAAGGTGCGAACAGCCTTTTTCTCCCTGGGAGAGACCCATATCGAGTTGCTCGAGCCCATGGATGACAGCAGTCCCATTGCCGGATTTCTCAAAAAACGGGGCGAGGGATTTCATCATATTGCCTATGAAAGCGATGATCTTTTAATGCAGCTTGATACTGCCCGGCAACAGGACTGTCGCCTGATTAACGAGCAGCCCGTCCCCGGAGCAGGGGGCAAACAGATTGCCTTCCTCCACCCCGGCTCCACAGGCGGCGTACTGACAGAAATCTGCGAGCCCTCAAAACAATAACCCGAAAATCCTTTCTCCATGCAAAATATAATTCAACGACTGGATGCCAAACGCGAGGCCGCACGCTTAGGTGGTGGTCAGGCCCGCATCGACAAACAACATGCCAAGGGCAAACTCACCGCCCGGGAGCGCATTGAGCTCTTTCTTGACGCAGGCAGTTTTGAAGAATGGGATATGTTTGTTGAGCATCGCTGTGTTGATTTTGGCATGGCTGACCAGAAGATCCCCGGTGACGGCGTAGTGACGGGCTATGGCACAGTCTGCGGTCGGCTTGTTTTTGTCTACAGTCAGGACTTTACCGTGTTTGGCGGCTCGCTTTCAGCAGCACATGCCAGCAAAATCTGTAAAATCATGGATCATGCCATCAAGGTCGGCGCACCCGTGGTTGGCCTAAACGACTCGGGTGGAGCAAGAATTCAGGAAGGGGTTGACGCGCTTGCCGGTTATGCCGATGTGTTCCAGCGCAACGTCATGGCTTCGGGCGTGATCCCGCAGATTTCCATGATCATGGGGCCATGTGCAGGCGGTGCGGTATATTCGCCAGCCATGACCGATTTTATCTTCATGATCAAAAACACCTCGTACATGTTTGTCACCGGCCCGGACGTGGTTAAAACCGTGACCCATGAGGAGGTAAGCGCAGAAGAGCTTGGCGGAGCAGCAACCCATACCAGTCGCTCAGGAGTTGCTGATCTGGCCTTTGAAAATGGGGTGGAAGGTTTACTCATGCTGCGCCGTTTTCTCAATTTTCTGCCCTCAAACAATCGGGAAAAACCACCCGTCTGGCCCTGCAACGACCCGGCTGAGCGGATTGAAAAATCTCTGGACAGCCTCATCCCGGCCGACCCCAACAAACCCTACGACATCAAAGAGCTGATCTTCAAAGTTGTGGATGAGCATGACTTTTTTGAACTGCAACCCGATTTTGCCGCAAATATCATCACCGGCTTTGGTCGAATGCAGGGGTCAACCGTGGGCATTGTTGCCAACCAGCCCATGGTGCTAGCCGGTTGCCTGGATATTGCCTCATCCCGAAAGGCGGCACGTTTTGTCCGCTTCTGTGATGCCTTTAATATTCCGATCATTACCTTTGTCGACGTGCCCGGGTTCCTGCCCGGCACCTCCCAGGAATATGCCGGCATTATCAAGCACGGAGCCAAACTGCTCTATGCCTATGCCGAAGCCACTGTACCCAAGGTGACGCTCATCACCCGTAAAGCCTATGGCGGAGCCTATGATGTGATGAGCTCAAAGCACCTGCGTGGTGATGTCAACTTTGCCTGGCCCACCGCGGAAATTGCGGTCATGGGTCCAAAAGGTGCTGTGGAAATAATTTTCCGGGCTGACAGTAATGATCAGGAGATAATCAAACAGCGAACCGAAGAATACTCTGCCCGCTTTGCCACCCCCTTTGTTGCCGGCAGCCGGGGCTTTATAGATGATGTCATCATGCCCCATAATACCCGGACCCGCATCTGCCGCTCTCTTGCCATGCTGCGGGATAAACAACTGGAAAATCCGTGGCGCAAACACGGCAATATTCCATTATAGCACAGTACGTACAGGTTGGCCGATACCCCTGAATCTTGAACTTTGAACCTTGACCTCTTTCCATGTTTAAAAAAATACTCATTGCCAACCGTGGCGAAATTGCCTGTCGGGTTATAAAAACAGCCAGAGCCATGGGCATTCGGACCGTTGCGGTCTATTCTGATGCAGACAGCGCTGCCCTGCATGTCCGCCTGGCAGACGAAGCTGTCCACATCGGCCCTCCGGCTGCTGCAAAAAGCTATCTGGTCATTGAAAAGCTGATTGAGGCCTGTAAAGCAACCGGAGCAGAGGCTGTTCATCCCGGCTATGGCTTTCTTTCAGAAAATGACCAGTTCTGCAAAAGGCTTGAAGAAGAAAATATTTCCTTTATCGGCCCTCCAGTTGCTGCAATTCAGGCCATGGGTGACAAGATCACCTCAAAACAGATTGCGGCAAAGGCCGGAGTCAGTACCATCCCCGGTTATGATGGTATTCTGGTCGATGCAAACGAGGCAGTGGAAAAGGCCGCAGAAATCGGCTATCCGGTCATGCTCAAGGCCACAGCAGGCGGTGGCGGCAAGGGCATGCGCATTGCCCGTAATGAAGCGGAATGCCGGGAAGGGTTTGAGCGGGCAGCAGGTGAGGCGCGTTCAAGTTTTGGCGATGACCGTATCCTGATCGAAAAATTCATTGATACCCCCCGCCACATAGAGATACAGATCATTGCCGATTCCCACGGTAATGTGGTGTATCTCGGCGAGCGGGAGTGTTCGCTCCAGCGCAGACACCAGAAAGTGATTGAGGAGGCGCCCTCCCCCTTTCTTGATGAGGCCACCCGCAAATCCATGGGCGAACAGGCAGTAATGCTTGCCCGGGCAGTCAACTACAGCTCAGCAGGCACGGTGGAGTGCATTGTTGATCAGGAACGTCATTTTTATTTTCTGGAAATGAACACCCGCCTCCAGGTGGAGCATCCGGTAACAGAAATGGTTACCGGGCTTGATCTTGTCGAGCTGATGATAAGGGTTGCGGCCGGGGAAAAACTGCCCATAAGCCAGCAGGACATCCAACCCAAGGGCTGGGCTGTGGAATGCCGGGTCTATGCTGAAGATCCGGTGCGTGATTTTCTTCCCTCAACCGGCAGGCTGACCACCTACCAGCCGCCCGAGGAAGAATCCGGCCGGGTGCGGGTGGATACCGGTGTCTGTGAAGGCGGGGAAATATCGATGTTTTACGATCCCATGATCGCCAAACTCATCACCTGGGGTAAAGACAGGAATAATGCCATTGCCGCAATGAATGAAGCACTTGATGAGTATGTGATCCGGGGCGTACAGCATAATATCAACTTTTTAGCTGCCCTCACCAGCCATGCCGGGTTTATATCAGGTGATATCTCCACCAATTTCATTGCCGAAGAGTTTCCCGAGGGCTTTAACGACACCACGGTTGAAGTTGATGAACCCCTGCTTCCCGTGGTTGTGGCCGGGATTGTCCACAGGTTGTTCATGGACAGGGCCGCCCACATCAGCGGTCAACTGGCAGGGCACGAACGAAGGGTGCAGGACAGGTGGGTGGTCATCATTGAGGATCAGTACCATCCTCTCTGCGTCAAACCGTTTCAGGGAGACTGGAGCTACATGGTTGAGTGCCATAGCCAGCAGTTTCAGGTAAAAACTGACTGGAATTTCTGCCAGCATCTCTTTCGCGGCAACATCAACAATAAGAATTTCTGTTTTACCATCAGGCGCGATGGTATCAGCTATCAGCTTTCAAGACACGGCCTGTGTACCAGGGCCACAGTTGTAACCCCGGCAACGGCTGAACTGTATAAAATCATGCCCCGCAAAAAAAGAGCAGATCTCTCAAAATTCCTGCTCGCCCCCATGCCCGGACTGCTGGTGAAACTCACGGCCAGAGAGGGGCAGGAAGTCAAGGCTGGCGATGAACTTGCCGTGATTGAGGCCATGAAAATGGAAAATGTGCTGCGCGCTCCTGCCGACGGCATAGTCGATAAAATTGTTGCCGGGCGAGGCGACAGCCTGACCGTTGATCAGGTGATTATGGAGTTTGCCTGAACCATGACTACATCATTACAACTCGGCGACAGCCGCATCTCCTGGCTCAACGGCGGCGAGTTTGAGCTGGATGGCGGCACCATGTATGGAGCCGTGCCCAAGGTTTTGTGGAACAAAAAATACCCAGCAGACAAAGACAACTATATAAGGCTGCTCAACTCCCCTCTGTTGGTACAGACCCCAGAGGCCAATATCCTGATCGATACAGGGCTTGGCAACAAGCTCAGTACGAAGCAAAAGGAAATTTTCAGGGTATGCCGTGACTGGAGCCTTGTCGAAGATCTGCAGGATTTAGGACTTGAACGCCAGGATATTGATATTGTTCTGCTTACCCACTGCGATTTTGACCATGCAGGTGGTGTGGTCATGTTTGATGAAGAGCAACAGGAGCCCACGCTTACCTTTCCAGCGGCCAGACATATTGTCCAACAACGAGAATGGGAAGATGTGCTTGCTCCCGATATACGTTCCAGCCACACCTACTGGCCGGAGAACTTTGCCGGGCTCGCAGACAGCGGCCTGTTGAAGATTATTGAAGGAGAGTCAGAAATCTCTCCCGGTATTCATGTCCAGCTCACCGGGGGCCATACCCGGGGATATCAGCTGGTGGAAATCCGTGGGTCTGCCGGATGTGCAGTCCACTTAGGTGATCTTTTTCCGACTCACACCCATGTCAATCCCCTCTGGGTCATGGCTTATGATAACTATCCCCTGGATGTCATCAAGCTCAAACAGGAGCTGTTTTCCCGGTATATCACCGAGGAGTGCTGGTTTACCTTTTATCACGATATATATATGAAAGCCTGTCGTTTGAATACAGATCTCGATGTTATTCAAGAGTTGAATTGAGCAGAACCAGACAGTGGGCAAACGCCGAGTTTTCTCCCCTTCAAGTTACGATTTTTCATTGACAAAGATCTTTATATTCTGATATAAGATATTCTTTATCTTATATGTTTGTATTGATGGCGTAACCCCGTGCTGCGCTTCCTTTTTTTATTACTCTTACCTCTGAGGACATTCCAAATGATTGCCTACTGGCTTGAAACAGCAACACTTGCCCAACTGCAGGGACTCTGGTGGTTTCTCTGCTCTGTTCTCGGCTCTCTCCTGATTTTTCTCTTCTTTGTCCAGGGCGGACAGACACTGCTCTGGCAGGTTGCCAAAACAGAAATGGAAAAATCGCTCGTCATTAACTCTCTTGGCAAAAAATGGGAACTGACCTTTACCACCCTGGTCACGTTCGGTGGGGCCTTGTTTGCAGCGTTTCCCAAATTCTATGCCACATCTTTTGGTGGAGCGTACTGGGTATGGGTGCTGATCCTCTTTACCTTTATCATTCAGGCCGTCAGTTACGAATACCGGACAAAACCACGTAATATTCTAGGCTCCAAAACTTATGAAACCTTCCTGCTGATAAACGGCTCTGTAGGTGTTTTGCTCATCGGTGCCGCCGTAGGAACCTTTTTCACCGGCTCAAACTTTACTTTAAGCCAGTATAATCTGGTTACCTGGACAAGCTCTCTTCGTGGACTTGAAGCAGCGTTTTCGTTGTTTAACCTTTCCCTCGGCTTATTTCTTGTTTTCAATGCCAGGGCACTTGGAGCCATGTACCTGATTAATAATATCGATTTTAGCGGTGCGGAAGAACTTGAAGAACGGTTACGCGAAGCGGCTTATAAAAATTTCACCCTCAGCCTCCCCTTTCTGGGATGGTTCGTCCTGCAGATTATTCCCATGGACGGGTATGCCGTCACCGCCAGCGGTGAAGTCGTTCGCCAAAGCTTTAAATACCTGCTCAACCTCGTTGAGGTGCCTGCCCTGGGCGCATCGCTGCTTGCTGGTCTTGTCCTGATTATTACCGGGGTGCTGGTTACCGCCAAGACAAAAGCAAAATGCGGTATCTGGTCATCCGGGCTCGGCACAGTGCTGCTTGGTCTTGCGGTTTTCGGCATGGCGGGATTTAACAACACTGCGTTTTATCCTTCCAAAGTCGATCTGCAGTCCAGCCTGACAATCCACAATGCGTCTTCAAGTCTTTACACCCTGCACACCATGACCTGGGTTGCATTAGCCATTCCGTTTGTGTTGCTCTATGTTGCCTTTGTCTGGCGGTCTCTTGATAAGAAAAAAGTATCTGTGGCAGAATTAACCGGGTCTGAAGCAGAGGAGATGTATTAGTTTATGTCTGTCCAGAAATGAGGATTTCGGGGTCGCATGCTCGCTTGCCTCGTTCAAGGTCAAGGAATGTGCAAAAAATAAGCGCAGGCATATGGCTCATATTCCGGGCATTATTTTTTAAGCATGACGCAGAGATTGGGCGAAAATACCATTTTGGACAGGTGCCAGTTTATCTGGAACTGCACTCCACGCATTGCGGATATATATTTTATCTTCATGATTAACAAGAGATTATGCGATTAACACGGGCAGCCGAATATGCCATTCGCTGCATGGTATACCTGGCACAGCAGGGAATTGGAGTCCTGACCAGTCGGCAGGAAATTGCCACCAATGCGGAGATTCCCAAGCATTTCCTCGCAAAAATTGCCCAGGATCTGGCAAAATCCGGATTCATTGAGATCAAACAGGGCGCACGGGGCGGTTTTATGCTGCTCAAGGCCCCTCACCAGATTTCTCTTCTTGAGGTAGTGGAAACCATGATCGGTGAAATCTACCTCAATGACTGTGTGGCCAGGCCCTCATCCTGCAAAGTCACGACTCAATGCGCGGTTCATAATGTCTGGCTCAGTGCCAGAGACCAGCTGCGGACAACATTGAATAATGTCACCTTTGATCAGTTAATCAAAAAAGGTTCCTGCATCCCTTTGATAGCTCTTGATGATATCACCACGGCTTCCCTTGATGCGGACTTCCACTCGCCAGGCAGTAAAATTCAATAGGCCGGGCCAATGATCCAGGAGACAATGCAACAGCCAAATCCAGCACAGAGAATCTACCGTTTTTATATGGATGGTTTCCGCAAAATGACTGTGGGAAAATCCCTTTGGAAAATTATCTTTATTAAACTGCTCATTATGTTTGGTGTTCTCAAATTATTTTTCTTCCATGATTTTCTGGGAACCCACTTTACCACCGATACTCAGCGGGCAGATTATGTGCTCAGTGAATTAACAAGATCTGTACAAGCGAATATTTCTACAAAAGGAGGAGAACAATAATGATTGAAAATATCGACCTGAGCATGGTGAACTGGGCCAGAGCACAGTTTGCCCTGACTGCCCTGTATCACTGGATTTTTGTACCACTTACCCTTGGTATCACCTGGATTATTGCCTTCTATCACACAATTTACGTGAAAACCGGCAGTGAAGAATGGAAGAATCTTACCAGATTCTGGATGAAACTCTTTGCTATCAACTTTGCCATCGGGGTAGCCACAGGTATAATTCTTGAATTTGAGTTTGGCACCAACTGGTCAAATTATTCATGGATGGTAGGTGATGTTTTTGGCGCACCTCTGGCCATTGAAGGGATTTTTGCCTTCTTCCTTGAAGCCACGTTCTTTGCAGTGATGTTCTTTGGCTGGAACAGGGTCTCCAAGAGATTCCATCTCTTTTCCACCTGGATGGTTGCGGTTGGCTCCAACCTCTCCGGCGTCTGGATTTTAATTGCCAATGCCTGGATGCAACACCCGGTTGGTCAGGCCTTCAATCCTGATACAGCCCGCTTTGAAATGCAGAATTTTTCGGATGTCGTCTTTAATCCGGTGGCTGTCTCTAAATTTACCCATACCACCAGTGCAGCCATGGTCTTTGCTGCGCTGTTCATCATTTCCATCTCATCCTTTTATCTGCTCAAAGGCCGACACGCCAAAATGGCAAAACGGTCCATCATGGTGGCGGCTGTTTTCGGGTTCATAGCTTCCACTTTTGTCGGTTTTACAGGGGATGAGGCCGCGTATGAAGATGCCCAGAACCAACCCATGAAGCTGGCAGCCTTTGAAGGATTGTATAAGGGTGAAACCAATGCCGGAATTGTTGCCATGGGCATGATCAATCCCTCAAAAAAAGTAGACGATAACAAGGATGCTTTTATCTTTAAGATCAAGGTTCCCGGCGTTCTGTCGCTCCTGGCAAATCGCTCGCCCGGGTCTTTTGTTCCCGGTATTGAAGACCTTGTCTATGGCAATGCCGAGCAAGGTATAATGGGTGCCAATGAAAAGATGGAAAAGGGCAAAATTGCCCTTGCCCAGCTCGATGCCTATAAAAAAGCCAAAAAAGCGGGCGACCAGGTATCTGCCACGGCAGCCCTGACGCTCTTTAATGCCCATAAAGCGTATCTTGGTTACGGTTTCCTGGAAAAACCCGAAGACGCAGTTCCTCCGGTTGCGATGTCGTTCAACGCCTTTCACATCATGGTGGTTCTGGGGACGATGTTTCCTGTCGTCTTCCTCGCCTATCTTTACTTCTCCTTCAAGGGAACCCTTGAGCAACAGCGGTGGCTCCTTGGCGGCGGCACGATCATGTTCTTTCTCGGCCTTATTGCCCACTGGACCGGCTGGATACTTGCTGAGGTAGGTCGACAGCCCTGGGCTATTCAGGATCTGCTGCCGGTTACCATTGCCCGCTCAAACCTGACAGCAGGCACGGTACAGATAACTTTCTTCATGTTTCTTGCCCTGTTTACCGTGCTGTTGATTGCTGAAGTCAGCATCATGCTGAAACAGATCAGTATAGGACCTGAAGAAAACTGATCTTTGCTTTTTTCCTGCCATCTGCAAGGGGGCAGGAAAAAACATTATAACTGATAATGTGTGGAGAAACACCATGATGAATACATTTATTTTACTTTCCTGGTTGGCTGTTATCGTCGTTTCGTATCGGGCAGCCCTCATTCTTCTAGAAAAAACAGACCTCCTGTAAAAACTGTCTGTAACCTCCCCCTGGGGGGCTTGGTCTTTTCCTCCTTCGACCAGCCCCCCAGGGCTTTTCCCCTCCCTTTCCCTTAATTTGAGGGTTACACCATGACTGAGTGCTCACCGAAAATCCTGCTCCTTGGTTCAAATGTGAGAATTACCAATCTTCCCACCAAGGAAGTCAGCCTGCTCAAAGAAGGAAATCTGCCTGCTTACGGCTATAACCCCGGTGACGACATTGACCTGCTTGCCGGTCCGGTATCCATTGAAAAAGGGCGGCTGGAGCAGTGTTTGACCTGGCTGGCATCATATCTGGCAAGCTCTGAACTGACCCCCAGGATTAACAGTCTTTCGTACGGCGCCGAAAAACAGGTCTACCAGATCTTTCGCAAACGTCCTTCCACAGCGGTTGACAAACCCGGACATGGCTGGTTCATGGTGCATCAGCTGCTCCCGGCAGAAGGTCGGGGTACAAACAGCCAGCCCTTTGTTATCAGTGATAATGACGTGGAAATTGTTGGAAATAACAATGGAATAGTTCTGGTGGACGATTCCGGCGTGGCCCCGCAGGTCTGCGATGACATGATGGGGCTCAACCCTGGTCTCTGGTGCATTGCCATGGGCATATCCGTTGCGCACTGGCAGCAATGGGCAAGGAGACTTGGAGAACGTTTTACCCTTTTCTGTCGCCTTTCTGACCTTGAAACCACCCGCATGGAGATGGATGCTTCGGTCAACTGGGAGACCATTGTTGCCATGTGCCTGCGTGCCCTGCGGACTCCGGAAGTGGGGCTCTGGGACAGCAAAAAAAACCAGTTCATATGCCATATCATCGTCGAGATGTTTCCGCACGGTATTCTCTACCTTGGCGCAGACGGCACCTACTTCAGATATCGCAAAGGTTTTCTTCCGGAAAAAAGCTCTCCCCGCCAGCGAGGCTCTGTTCCCTGTTATGATACACTGGTTACGTCTATGCTTGCCATGGATGCCATGCGTTTTGGCGAATTCTGTTTTTGCAGAAACTACTTTTTTGACTTTTCAAAGCGGGTGCTTCTCAACTGGAAAGTGCTTTACGAACACGGATATTATTTTAATACAAGTCTTGAATTCCCTAACCTTGATTTTTCCTCAACCTATCCGGACGACCATCCCTGTTCCTTTATTGATATAACACCTGATCCCTCATTTGTGGAACTGCCTTCCTTTTCTGCCGATTTTGACTCAACACTGGAGCTTGTGGCAAGCCAGGTATGGGGTGAGAAAAAGAAGAAGGCCCTTCGGTCATTCTTCCAGCATCAATATGCCTATCCTGGCAGTGCATCCACAAATCCCACGCAGGAATATGACTATCTGGACGTGATTGTTTCCGTGCTGCATCACCTCAAAGAAGAGGTAAATCGGGGTACAGGCTTTACCAATCTGCCTACCTTCCAGATTGGCCATCTGCGCACCACTGATCCGGCTGAAATTGACCCGGTCATTACCCTGCACAGCGTTATGGATTCATATGTATCCAAGAAATCGGTGCTCAGGCCGCTTTGTATTGGTGTTTTCGGGCCTCCCGGTTCCGGAAAATCCTTTGCCGTCAAACAGGTTGCCAATGAAATATCTGACCATTTTGACGGTAACCCCTTTGATTTTTTTGAATTCAACCTGACCCAGTTTGCCAGCCCCGATGAAATCAACTCTGCCATCGATCCTATCCGTGCCTCGGTAGCTCAGGGAAAAGTGCCCATCGCCTTCTGGGATGAATTTGACTGCCGCTATGATGGCTACGAGTTTGGCTATCTGCGATATTTTCTCCCCTCCATGCAGGACGGAGTTACCTACGTTCATGGCATTCCCTACCATATCGGCCGGGCAATTTTTGTCTTTGCCGGTGGTGTCAAAGCCAGCTGGCAGGGCATGGAAGATCTTCTCACACCCAATGATCCCCAAGAACTCCAGCTTGCCAAAACCCTTAAAATCCCTGATTTTATGAGCAGGCTTCGGGTTGTTCTTGATATCGACGGCATTGAGATTCCAGAACATCTGTTGAGAGATTCGGCCTCTGAAGACGAACTGGAAGAACTCAGGAGAATTCTGCTGAAAAGAGCCTTTATCATAGCCCACCAGATGCAGACCCACTGGAAGACCGCCGCCCGAAAAACCTCGGGGCTGCTGCTCAGATTACTCCTTGCTGATTATAAATTCGGGGCACGTTCAATTGAAGCCGTTATTGAGGCAAGCAGGGCTGCCGACCGACTGGTCTACGGACTACCTGAGCTGATAGCTCCATCCGCCGCCCGAATCCATGCCCAGTGGCGTGTCGAGCTTGAACGACGAATTGACAATGTCCGTAAATCTCAAGGACTCAGAGCTATCTGGTAATCATTTGTAACTCTTCAGCTGCCCCACACGTTATGCCAAAGTCGTGGTGCTACCTGAAGAGTTCCCTGAATTAATCAGCACATCGCAAAAATGCCGCCTGAACAACAAGAGGAGTGGCAAAACTGGCGGCATCGTTGCCCCATTCATTGAAGCCAAAAGAAACCCACTTACCCTGTTGAGACCAATCCTGGTAACCAAATTTCCAGCCGCACCACTTATCTCTGCATATATACTCATGAGAGGGGCCGTAATAAGTAAATTCCAGTCCCCTGTCGTCTTCTGCCTGCCTTGTCCCGCCAAGAAGCACCATTTCAGCGCCTTTGCTTCTTGCCTCCTCCTCAATAGCCCGGGCAATATACTGGCCGTTTGAACCGGTGGGCAGCCAGACCAAAAGATGGGCGAACACTCTACAGCTTACAGGCACCTGATCTGCCTGAAATCTTGGAATCACTTTGCCTGTAGCAGGATACTGCAGCCCCTGATACACAGGTTTCTCCTTTCCGCCACAACCGCTAACAAGAACGAGAAACATCACATAACACAACAAATAACGCCAATTACTGCCCATCAGCTTCTCCTCAAATACGATTTTTACTGCTTTTTTTGCCAATTCACACCATACTCGCCCAGGTTCAGACTGACACGCCCCAACAGGGGCCGGGACAAAACCGTCTGAAAAAGACGACACTTAATCTGACAAAAAAACAGGACTTGTCCGGGAATGCAAGAGGAAAAACATAAAACCGTCTTTGCGGACTTTCTTCTCCTGCTGGTTGCAGCGGTATGGGGGTTTGGTTTTGTGGCGCAACGGGCAGGCATGGATCATCTCGGTCCATTTGCCTTTAACGGTATCCGCTTCATTCTGGGCGGGATATGCCTGCTCCCTTTTATGCGCCTGTCCGGGCAGCAGAAAAACAGAAAAATGTCGCTGCTCTTTGCAAGTGTTCTGGCCGGTCTGTTTCTCTTTGCCGGGGCAAGTTTACAGCAGATTGGTATCCAGTTCACCACTGCAGGTAAAGCCGGCTTCATCACCGGACTTTACGTTATCATTGTGCCGATAATCGGCACAATGGCAGGACTTAAAACAAACCCAGGCACCTGGCTGGGGGGTCTTGCCGCGATAACAGGCTTGTATTTTCTCTGTATTGAGGAAAGATTTATTATTGCGGCCGGTGATCTTTTTGTCCTGGTCAGCGCCCTGTTCTGGGCACTGCATGTTCTATTGCTGGGTTACCTCTCAACCAGAACCCATCCCATACGGCTGGCCGCAGGACAATTCTTTGTCTGTGGGCTGTGCAGCCTGATTGCAGCTGCCCTCGGTGAACAGGTCAGCTTCGCTGCCATCCAGGCGGCAATTATCCCCCTCCTTTACGGTGGGCTCGGCTCCGTCGGCATTGGCTATACCCTTCAGGTTGTTGCCCAGCAAAAGGCTCACCCCTCCCATGCGGCTCTTCTTTTGTCCATGGAATCAGCCTTCGCAGCTCTTGGCGGCTGGTGGTTGCTGGGGGAACATCTTTCCAGCCGGGGAATAATCGGATGCGCTCTTATGCTGGCAGGGATGATCATTTCACAGGTCTGGCCTGAATCAGTTCGATCGGGAACAGGTTCGAACGATGTTTGACGCACCCTGCCGGACGTGCTACCCTGTCAGGAAGAGTACAAACCTTTCCCCAGGAGCAGTCATGAAAAAAATAGACCTCGCCGAAACCCGGGAGTTTAACCCCATGGGCATGAAAAGTATTGTTCTGCACGATTCAGAACACTTCAAGATCCTCAACTTTAATATCAATGGCGGATCAATTTTCCCCGTCCATTCACACGACCTTGACGGCCAGTTAAGCATTCTGGTCATTGAAGGAGAAGGGGCTTTTCTGGCAGACGATAACGCAACCATTCCGGCCAAGACAGGCGACATGCTGGTGTCGGATATTCGGGAACCACACGGCGTTCGTGCGCATCGTTGTTACCATTGCCCCGCCAATCTAAGAGACAATGAAAATTTTCCCGTCTGCGCATACCCCGATTGCTGGTAACTCTTCAGGTGGGTGCGAAAAACTTGCAGTATTTCTTCCTGCCCATCCGGTATCTCCTTTTGACTGGAAATACACCTTAACATCCTGTCCTATTTGCAGGGTCCACTATAAACATCCGTCCTGTAACTGTTGCACATGCGCAGACGGGAAAATCAGCTGAGATATCTCTGATTGAATTTAACTCCCGCAACCACGCCCACAAGACTGCCGCCCATGCTTACCAGATAGGCCGTCATAAGACCGACATTCTCCCCGATCCACCAGCCGATATATCCAAAAAGAGTAATACTTATAAAGAGCACAATTTTTTTCATATCGGCCTGGTTCCTTTTTCCTCCACAGAGAGGACGAATTCAGGAGTAAATGGTTTCATCTCTCATTACTCTTACACCACTCGTAGGCATTTTTGAACATCTGCAGCCAGGGGGAAACCTGCAGCCCCTTCAAATCTTCAGGGAGCCAATGACACTGCCAGGGCAGAAATGCCCGTTCCGGATGGGGCATCATGGCAAGATGCCGACCGTCCGGGGAACAGAGCCCTGCAAAGCCATCGGCTGAGCCGTTGGGATTAAAGGGATACTGTTCCGTCGGGTTCCCCTTGTCATCAACATAGACAACCGGTACAAGGTGTTGTTCGACAACCTGTTTACGTAATGCCAGGTCAGGAAAATGTAATTTTCCTTCTCCATGATCCACATGAATGCCAAAGACCAGATCAGACATTCCTTTAAGCATCATGGCCGGAGACTCCTGCACCCGTACTGTTGTCCAGCGGGATTCAAAGCGTTGAGAACGGTTATGGACAAAACGTGGCTGGTGTTCAGCGCTTACCCCCTGCCACGGTACCCAGCCAAGCAGGCCGAAGAGCTGGCAGCCATTACAGATACCCAGGGTAAAGGTATCGGGTCGGTTGTAAAAATCATCAAACATGGCCCGCAGACGATCATTAAAGAGAATTGTTGCCGCCCAGCCCTTGGCCGATTCCGGTACATCGGCGTAGGAAAAACCGCCCACAGCCGCAATACCCCGAAAACCATCCAGAGAGATTCGTTCTTCAAGTAAATCGGTCATGGTGATGTCCCAGGGTTCAAAGCCTGCCGCAAAAAAAGCAGAACTCATTTCCCGGTCCGAATTCGAGCCTTCATCCCGTAGAATCGCCACCCGCGGCTTGTCTGCGCTTGCAAGCAGGGCCTGCGAAGAAGGTTCAGGGGTGAACGGCACCAGGTAGGTCGGCCCTGAGCGATCATAAATATTCTGCTTTTCCTCGTCCGCACAGGCAGGGTTTACCTGCAATCTTTCCAGTTGATAACTTGTTTCCTCCCATTCCTGCCGCAGAGTCACCATGTCTTCGTCCAGTACCTGACTGGAATTAAACTGGATTGAAATCCGCTTGTCCGGGGTACTTGTCCCCAACAGCAGGCTGGGCACCCTGCTCTCGGTAAGAAGCGAATTTATGGCATCGAGATTATCCTGTGTACATTCAATGACAAGGCCCAATTCCTCAGAAAAAAGTGCCTCCAGAGCGGATCCTTCTCCCTCAAGCCCGATATCCAACCCGCAGTTACCGGCAAAGGCCATTTCCAGAAGAGTAACAACAAGCCCCCCGTCACTTCGGTCATGGCCAGCAAGAATAAGTCCTCTGGCAATCATTTCCTGAACAGCCGCAAAAGCACGCCGTACAAGATCAGGATCGTCCATATCCGGACTCTCATTACCCAGTTGTCCCAAAACCTGGGCCAGAGCCGTTCCGCCAAGTCTGGACCGGCCCGGGGCAAGATCAATAAGCAGCAGCACAGAGCCGGGCTGCTTGATGTCAGGGGTAATGACCTGTGTGACATCGACCATGGACGCATAAGCAGAAATCACCAGCTGCCGTGGAGATTTTACGGTTTCATCTCCTACCATGGTCGCCATGGAGAGCGAATCCTTGCCGCCGTCCACGGCCATACCTGTTGCAATCATCACGTCCCGCATGGCCCGGGCAGCATCGTTTAGGGCAGCACCTTCTCCCTCAAGCTTTGGCGCCCACATCCAGTTGGCGGAACATTTCACCTGCTCCGGATCATCAATTTTTGCCCAGACAAGGTTTGTCCAGGCCTCACCCACAGCCATACGTGCTCCGGCAGCGGGGTTGACCAGCATTTTCAGAGGTTGTTCGCCAATGGCGGTGGCCCCGCCGCTCAAACCGAAATGCGACTGGGCCACAACAGCAACATCTGCTACCGTAAGCTGCAGGGGGCCACAACATTGCTGCCGGGCAATCAGCCCGGTAACAGCCCGGTCGACCTTGTTTGTCAGAAACCGTTTTGAACCAACAGAGACCAGCCGCAACACTTTGGCAAGCCCTTCACGAACGGTTAAATCTGCAGGCAGAGCAACAGGCGGCAGTTTGGTATCATTGCGGTTATCAGAAAACGTTTTCTGGGGAATATCCCCCAACACTTCGTTGAGTTCCAGATCAACAGGGGTGGAATCATCCTGTTGGTCATGGACAATAAAACGCAGATCTCCAGTTACCTCACCCAGCACCTCGCAGGCAACTTTTTCCCGCTCGCAGATGGCCTGAAACTGCGCAATATTCTCCGGACTGATCAGAAAACCATTTCGCTCCTGATATTCTGCCACGTAAATTTCCAGCACCGACATGGTGGGATCCCCCACCCGGATTTGACGAATCTCTATTTTCCCGCCAGAATGCTCTACCAGCTCTTTGAGCACATTAGCCGGACCACCTGCACCCTGGTCGTGAATGACGTCAATGATGGTCCTGTCGCCCATCTCGTTGCAGGCACGGATAACGCGGTTCATTTTCTGCTCCATCTCGGCATCACCGCGCTGGACCGCATTAAAATCCAACTCTTCAGCATTTTCCCCCTGAAGCATGGAAGACGCTGCACCGCCGCCAAATCCTACCCGGTACGCAGGTCCACCCACCTGAACAATGATCATCCCCTTTTCTTCTTTATCTTTTTCCGTGTGGCGATCATCAATCTGGCCGATTCCCCCCGTGAACATGATCGGCTTTAAAAAGCCCCAGCGCTCGCCATTTGCCAGCCGCAGGTCAAAGGAACGGGTAAATCCCTGGATCAACGGCTCGCCAAACTTGTTGCCATAGTCAGAAGCCCCGTTACTGGCTTCAATTTCAATGGTCAGGGCAGAGGCCAGATTTGTCGGGCAGGGATATTTTTCTTCCCAGCTCTGCCCGTATCCCGGAATATGCAGATTCGCCACGCAATAGCCTGCTGTCCCTGCCATGACAAACCCGCCCTTACCAGTCCCCTGGACGTCACGGATGCGACCGCCGGTACCGGTCTCCGCACCGGGAAAAGGGGCAACCCCGGTGGGGAAATTATGGGTCTCGGCGGTGAGCAGCATGTGGTAGCGAACATCCGTAGATTTAAGAGGTGAGGGCCGCCCGGGAACCTTCGGATGTAACGTGGTTATATCATGGCCTTCAATCACACTTGAATTATCCTTAAACGCGATCACAGAGCCTTGAGGGTGTGCAGACAGCGTCTGGGTGACCACTTCAAACAATGTCCCCTCTTCCTCCTGACCATCGACAATCTGTCTGCCCCGGAAAAACCCATGCCGGGAATGCTCGGAATTGGCGTTATTGAGATCCATAATCTCAACAATGGTGGGGTTACGATCGTGTTTTTTAACAAAATAATCATAATAAAAATTGCGATCCCACTCATCCATGGAAATACCGGGGATCTCGAGCAGCCCGTCCGGACCTTTTGTTTTCAGATCGACCTCATAGACCGGCTCCGGTTCTATGCCTGTTTCAAAGGTGGTCAGCGGCTGGGGATAATGACATTCCGTCATCCGGTCATGATGGGCGGCAATAAAGTCGGCCAGATCCTCACCTTCGGGAACCAGATAAAGGCGGGAGCGCTCTACCCGGCTCACACAGTCAATGCCGGTAGCCCGACAGATGGAGACCATATTGGACGACCAGGCCGTGGCAAAGTTGAGACGCGGGCCGACTTCCACGACATCTGCGCCGGTGAGAACCGGTTTCAGGGAAACTGTCTCCTTTAAAAACCCATCGGCAAGAAGCAGTCTGATCTGGTCGATTTCCTTGTCGGACAGAGGACGGGAAGATTCTATGTTAAAACAATACGCCTGTTGAGCATCTCTACTTCGGTATAACTGCGTAACAATCATGGCCTCTACTCCCGGGCTGGAAGAATTGATGAAAAAACTCTTGCGAAAATTCTATCATTTTCCCCTGCGTATCGCAACGAAAGAGCTGGTACTCACACAATTTATGCCTCTGCAGGTGGCGCTGCAAACGGCAGGAACACCATCCTGGAACTCTTCATGAACAGGCAACGATTACCTGTCGAGTATTTGCTCCCGGGTAAAGAGTACAGAAACCGGGATATCCATCATATTGGTGGCCAGAAAACGACGTATTTTTTCTACACCATCGCCATCCTGACTGTCGATGAGAATGACTATTTTCATTATCTGGCCGCCAAACTGCATCACCTCTTCAATGGCCCGGACAACCAGGCTGCCAGAAAGGACAACATCGGCTGCCAGCGCCACTTTATCACCCTCTTTTATGCGGGATTCCAGCCAGCGGGGATCATGCAGGTCGCCAACTGTTTTTGACGATTCACGAATGTAAAACACACCGATTTTTTGGAGAAATGCCGCCCTGCAGATGATCGATAAGATACCGTGCCCGGGGCCGCCCAGCGCACAGATATCAAGATCTTTGATCTCCTGATGAAGAAGATCTCCGGCAAGCTGAACGCCCTTGTGTTTAAGAGAAATCTCAAGAAAATCAAAATACGAATCAACGATTTTTGATGGTGTTTTAAAATGGCTGTCATTTTTAAATGCCCTGCGGGCAATGAGCTGCCTGAGTTCTTCGCGCGGAGTTTCCATGGATTCTCTAATTTTTAATGTCCGGCAGGTTACAGATCCAACGGGCAGAAGGCTGTATCTGATCCTTAAGTACATACTGATTATAAGCATTGAGCAGATCATCTTTTTTCAGACAACCCACGACTTTTTTCGGGTCTGACGAAGAGATGACCGGCAGAAACGAGACTTTATGCCGTACAAACAACTCAAACGCCTCCTCCATGTTCTGGTCTTCACCAACAGTAAACACCGATGTCTGCATGAGATCTGCGGCAACGACCCCTTCACCGTCATAGTCCGGATCAGCCATTAATGCCCGGATATCGCGCAGGGTGAGCACTCCGGCAAGGTGATCCTGTTCATCCAGAACAATAAAATGGGGGAAATTACTGGTAAGGACATCCTGAACCAAATCGTGAAACGGCGTCTGGGTACGCAGAACAGGACATTCCTTCCAGAGGTAACTGCTTACCTGCATATTGCGCAGCCTGTTCACGTCATGGCCGCGGACAATACGGATCCCCTGTACCAGCAGCTTGGTTTCATATATTGAATATCCGTGCAGGAGCCGTACCACGATTATTGCCGGAATGCAGGCTGTCATCAGCGGCAGGACAATTTCATAATTATAGGTCAGTTCAAAAATCGTCAGGATGGCCGTGATGGGTGCCAGGGTTGTTCCTGCAACCACTGCTCCCATCCCCACAAGAGCGTAATGAGCCGGAGAAAGCGGCATGTCCGGCCATATGAGCTGCGCCAGGGAACCAATCATCGAGCCGAGGGCTGCGCCAAGAAAAAGCGAAGGGGCAAAAATACCACCACTCATGCCGGAACCCACGCAGGCACTGGTTGTCACCAGTTTGGCAAGCAGCAAAAATACTGCTCCGGCAAAGAGAATATGTCCGTGCAGAACAGCGTTGATGGTCTCATAGCCAACCCCCAGGGCCTCCGGTTTAATCAGACCGACTGCGCCAACGATAACGCCGCCCAGTACCGGAGCCAACCATGCAGGAATCCGGCTTTTATCCAGGAATCTGGTTAAACCAAAGACACAGCCCATAAAGAGCAGGCTGAAAAGCCCGGCAGCTATGCCAAGAGCAAAATAGAGAAGCAGTTCAGCCGGATGAGTGAGGGTGAAAAACGGAATCTGAAAAACCGTCTCATCAGACCAGAACAATTTTGAGACTACAGTGCCGGTGACTGCTGCAATAACAATGTTTGAAAGTGAAGCGACTTCCAGGTCAAAGAGCAGCACCTCCACCGCAAAAAGAGTACCTGCCATGGGCGCCTGAAAGGT
>QNYF01000016.1 GCA_003978695.1 Desulfobulbus sp.
ATTGAGATACCAAAGCTTCATCAGGCTTTTGAAATCGATTAAGTTTACTCTCCTCTTTGTGTACGTGCAGGGGTGATCCTCAAGCCCCCTGTACGTACACAACATCCACAAAAACGTCCCCTCAAAAACTCTCCCCTCAGGAAGTTCATCCCTGCAGCTGAACGGTGATAACCGTTGAATATTCGTAACTATTTCAGGTAGTACCACGACCTTGACATAACGTGTGGTCTGTAACTGAAATAATTACGAATATTCCATACAAAATGTCAGGGGACACTCCATTTCCGGCAATTCCGCTTTTTCGGAATCAGCACACTCTGTCATTTGTTTACACCGTTCGCGTAATTAACTCCACAACTCCACAGCGTTACAACTTTTCGGCAATTCCTCTGACCGCATTCACACATTCCCGTTTTCCGGAAAAACCATCTTTACTCCCCCCTCTCATTCAACCTCTCACGGAGAAATTATCATTTATATCAGCATGTTAACAAAAAGAGACAAACAGGCATACCCTTTGCAAAAGGATTTACCAAGAAAAGAATCTACTTACCATTTTAATCAGTAAGAATACTGATTTTGCACAACACGAGAGGGGATTATGAAAAAAATACTGTTAACAATTTGTGGCATTGCCCTTGTTTTTGTCGTGATAAATGTTTTTGGCCCGGCAAACTTCACTGGAAATACCGCCAAACTGACGGCACAGACAGCCATGGCCACTCCAACATCTCGTCATGATTCTGCTCCCGAGCCTCTTACCATGCTCATTTTCGGCTCATGCCTGGCAGGGGCCGCAACACTTGAAAGACGTCGTCATAAAGAGTAGCCACGTTTAACACTGAAGTTACAAATGTTTCATAACTTTTTGAACATTTATTATTTATAGGAATTTCTCTCTCAAGCCCCCGCTTTCCTTCTCCAGCAAGTACACTTACATACATCAAAAAAAGGTGTATGTAAGTGTAATGACCAGATCGTCCTGATACAACTCTTTTTGTCAGTTCATCCACTCGCAAATACATTCCCTGCCCGGGACAGAGTATTCCAATGCTCAAATTTTTTGATCTTCAAAATCCTTTTGTTATCTGAAAGTACTCGACTTGACAGGAAGTCTGTCCTATATTTATGCAATTGCGTGGTGTAGCGTGTTCCCGTTAATTTTACCGGATTGTATGTTATGAGTTGCCCCAGACCATTGCTTCTCTTTTTCCTGTTATTGCTGCTTGTTCGTACGGCAGCGGCATCGGACGTCTCCACACTTCCTGAAAAATGGTCGGTCACCCGGGCTGTCCACTTTGCTCTGGAAAACAGCCCTGACTCCCGAATAGTAAAAAGACGAATCCAAAGCGCCCAGGCTGCCATTATTGCAGCCCGAGCCGCCTATTACCCGCAAGTTCTTCTTTCCGGCGGCTACAGTCGGACAAACAACCCAATGTATTCGTTTGGCAATATCCTCAACCAATCCCAATTTTCGCAGAACATTGATTTTAACAATCCCGGTACAAGTGACGATCTCAATCTGACCGGCACCATTCAATACCGTCTGTATAACGGCGGACGTGACAAGGCAGGCATCAATGCAGCCAGAGCTCAGGAAAAGGCTGCCCACCTTGAACAGGACACCATCTACCGCAGACTGGGGTTTGAAGTTGTCAGGAGTTTTTACTCCATTGTTCAGGCTGAAGATAACGTTCAGGCCCAACAGTCTTCTTTGCAGGCCATTGACGTGTCTCTACAGTCGGCCCGGGCCCGATATGATGTTGGTGATCTGCTCAAAGCTGACCTGCTTAACCTTGAAGTCCAGAAATCACGGGCAGCTGAAAGCCTGATCCAGGCCCGGCACGGGCTTAGTCTAGCCAAACAGGGTTTTCTTAATCTTCTAGGACTTAAACAGGGACAGGTGAAGCTCGACACAACCCAGCCTGCCGACCAGACGATTCCTGAAAAAATCACTTTCGAGGCACGGCCGGAACTTGCCCGTCTTGACGCAATGATTATTGCAGCAGAAGAACTCGTCCGCCAGGCGCAGGGTGGCCATTATCCGACAGCAGATATTTTTGGTTCATATCAGGTAGACAAAGGTTTTGAATTTGACGAAGGCAGCGGCAACTCCTGGATGGCCGGACTAAAAGTCAACTATCTGCTGTTTGACGGCAAACGTACTTCGGCCAACGTCTATCAAGCCCGGGCCCGGCTTCGCGAACTCAAAGAACAGCGGCGTAAACTTGAACTTGCCTTTAACTATGAAGTGGAACAGGCCAGACTTGCCCTGCAACTTGCTGATGAACAGCTGCAGGTGACAGAGAAGATGGTTGAGCAGGCGGTTGAGAGTGCGAGACTGTCCAGAGAACGATTTAAGGAAGGAGTCCTCCTGTCAACAGATCTTATCTCAGTGGAAAACAGACTCACTGACGCCCGGGTACACAACCTGATGGCAAAAGCAGCACGAAAAATTGCCATCGCCGATCTGCGCCGGGCCGCAGGGCTTGTACAATTTGACAAATAACTCTCTCATTGCAGCCATATTACCGATTTAACCATAACAATCATACCTATGAAAACATTACCAGCACTCCTGATCCTTACCCTGTTTTTTCTTTTGCCAGTACCCCATGGCCAGAGTGAAGAAACCAGCCCACAGAAAGATCTTCCCGCTGCTGCCGTTCACGTGCAGACAGCACGAGAAACCTCCACTCAGCCCCAGGTTGAAATGGTGGCAACAGTTGAGGCCGTGGAACAGGCTACAATTGCCGCCAAGGTCACAGGAACGATTATCGAGTTCCCGGTTCTTCTGGGTTCACGAGTAAACAAAGGAGATATTCTGGCAAGAATCAGCGCAGAAGAGATCTCAGCACGGGTACTTCAGGCCCAGGCCCAACTTGCCCAGGCAAAGCGCAACCTCAGCCGTGAGCAAAAGCTGCTCAAAAGAAACGCCACCACCAAGGAAACTGTCAACTCTTTAAGAGATATGTACGCCGTGGCAAAGGCCACCCTACAGGAAGCGAAATCAATGCTTGACTACACAGTTATTCTTGCCCCGTTTACTGGTGTTGTTACCCAAAAAATCGCCAGCTCAGGTGATCTCGCGACTCCCGGAACACCCCTGTTAAAGCTGGAAAATGACACTCAACTGCAGGCGGTGACAGCCGTACCGGAATCACTGATTTCTCTTATCAAGGGAGGGGATCAACTCATGGTAGAGGTTCCTTCGGCCCAGCTGACACTTACCGGCACCGTGGCTGAAATTGCCCCGGCTGCGAATCCACAAACCCGTACCGCTCCTGTAAAAATAAATATTGAGCATCAGCCTTCACTGCGTACCGGCCAGTTCGCCCGTGTGCTTCTACCAGTTGACCAGGCCAAAACCCTGCTCATTCCAAAATCAGCCGTAATCCCCTTTGGCCAGATGGATAAAGTCTTTGTCGTAGAAGACGGGAAAGCGAGACTGCGTCTGGTACGCACGGGAAGTCAATCCGGCAATCAGATAGAAATCCTTGCCGGCCTTTCCGCGGGAGAACAGGTAATAATCGACAACAACTCTCTGCTGATCAGCGGCCAACCTGTGACAGTAAAGCAATAAGCAATGAAAGAACAGAACTATCATCCGGGCTTTGCCGGTAAGCTGGCAGCTGCCTTTATTCAGTCCAAGCTGACCATTATCACCATTGTCGCCTCCCTTCTTCTGGGCATACTTGCTATTGTGCTTCTGCCCCGTGAGGAAGAACCGCAGATCAAGGTTCCGATGATTGACGTGATGGTGGCTATGCCCGGCGCCACACCTCGCGAAATCGAGGAACGAGTCTCCATCCCCATGGAAAAGCTGCTCTATGAGTTGCCCGGGGTTGAATACATCTACTCCACTTCCATGCCCGGAAAAAGTCTGCTTGTGGCCCGGTTTTATGTGGGAGAAGATCTTGAAACCTCCATTGTCCGGCTCAACCAGAAGCTGCAGACCAACTTTGACCGTATCCCCCACGGAGTCTCCCGTCCTCTCATCAAGCCTCATACTATTGATGACGTGCCAGTACTGGCGCTGACCTTTCACTCCACAAAATATGACCATTTCACCCTGCGCCGACTGGCTGCCCAGGTGGATGACGAAGTAAAAAATATCTTTGCGGTGGCTCAGACGACCCTGATCGGCGGCATGCGACGTCAGGTACGGGTTCTTTTTGACCCGCTCAAACTTGCTGCCCGTAACCTGAGCGTAACCGAGCTCATTCCCCGCCTGCAACAGGCCAACCGGCAGCAGCTTTCCGGCACTTTGGAAAGCCTGAACCATGAAATACGTTTACAAACCGGGACTTTTCTCACCTCGGCAAAAGAAATCGGTCGCATTGTGGTGGGAGTGTACGGCGGCAATCCAGTCTATCTTAATGAGGTTGCAACAGTCGTTGACGGCCCGGAAGAACCCGCAAATTATGTATTGTTCGGGCATGGCAAGGGCACGCCCGAGGAAGCGGCGGTCACCCTGTCTGTTGCCAAACGCCCCGGAGCCAACGCCGTACATGTAGTGGAAACCGTACTGGAAAAGGTGGAAAGCCTGAAAGGTACGTTGATTCCCGACGATGTGTCGGTCTCAATCACCCGTGATTACGGTGAAACTGCTGCTGAAAAATCAAATGAGTTACTCCTGCACATGGGTATTGCCGTGTTCGGGGTCGCTCTTCTTATCCTCTTTTTTCTGGGATGGCGGGAGTCTACCATTGTCATGCTGGCCATTCCCTCCACCCTGTCGCTTACCCTGCTCCTCTTTTACCTGTACGGTTACACCTTAAACCGTATCACCCTGTTTGCCCTGATATTTTCCATCGGCATCCTGGTTGATGACGCCATTGTGGTAGTGGAAAATATTGTCCGTCACCTGCGCCTGCCCGGCTCTAAAAACAAAACCATGATCCAGGTCGCTCTTGAGGCTGTGGCCGAGGTGGGCAACCCGACTATCCTTGCCACCTGGGCGGTCATTGCTGCAATCCTGCCCATGGCCTTTGTGGGCGGCTTGATGGGGCCATACATGCGACCCATTCCGATCGGAGCATCGGCCGCCATGATCATCTCCATGTTCATCGCCTTTACCGTTACGCCGTGGGCGGCTGTGCATATTCTTAAATCACATTGCAGCCCAAGTGAATGCGCTGTTGAACCGGAAGATGACGAAGATCACGCTCCTGATGATTTTTTCACCCGGCTTTACCATAGAATCATGGAGCCATTACTGGCCAGAGGCTCTGCCCGGTTTTTGTTTTTCTTTATTGTGATAGGTCTGCTGCTTGCCTCCTGCTCCATGGTGTATCTGGGTATGGTCAAGGTGAAGATGCTGCCTTTTGACAATAAGTCAGAGTTTCAGGTTATTCTCAACATGCCCGAAGGTTCGACTCTGGAGCAGACCAGTCGTGCAGCTCTGGAAATGGCGGAGGTGGTCGGCGCAGAACCGGAAGTGGTTAATTACCAGATATATTCGGGCACGGCAGCCCCCTTTAACTTTAACGGCCTTGTCCGTCATTATTTCATGCGTGGCGGCCCGACCATGGCTGACATTCAGGTAAACCTTCTCCCCAAGAGTAAACGTGATCTGCAAAGCCACGATATTGCCAAACGGGTGCGCCCGGCCATTGCCAAAATAGCCGAAAAATACAATGCTGCTGTTGCCGTTGCCGAGGTGCCGCCCGGCCCGCCTGTGCTGCAGACTCTGGTTGCTGAGATCTACGGGCCCACCGATAAGGCCAGAATTGCCCTGGCCAGGGAGGTAAAAAAGATCTTTGCCACCACAGACGGGGTGGTAGATATAGACTGGTATCGTGAAGAAGAACGTGACAAAACAATCATCACTGTGGACAAAGAAAAAGCTGCCCTGCACGGTATCTCGGAAGGCACAATCACCCGTACTGTACAAATAGCATTACAGGGGCTTTCCATAGATCTCTTTCACCAACCAAGAGATAAAGAAGAAATCCCCCTTGTCCTCCAGCTGCCTCGAGCAAAACGTGCCCGGGTAGAACAACTTCTCAATCTGCAAATACGCCCGGATATGAACCCGCAGGCCCCCCTTGTCCCGCTGCGTGAGCTGGTCCACGTTACACAGAAGCCGGTGGAACAACCCATCTACCGAAAGAATCTGAAACGGGTCATCTATGTGACCGGCGATGTTGCCGGAGCAGCTGAAAGCCCGGTCTATCCCATTCTGGCCATGAACAAGAAGCTGGCCAAACTCGATGGCATAAAGTATGGAGGCCTGCAGCATAAGATAACCATTTACAACCTCAACCAGCCCTTTACAGAAACAGAACCCGCCATGAAATGGGACGGCGAATGGCATATCACCCTTGAGGTTTTTCGTGATCTCGGCCTGGCCTTTTGCGTGGTCATGATCCTTATTTATATGCTCATGGTGGGCTGGTTCAAGAATTACATTACCCCGCTTGTGGTAATGGCAGCCATTCCCTTCTCTCTCATAGGTATTCTGCCGGCACACTGGGCACTGGGCGCATTTTTTACCGCCACGTCCATGATCGGTTTTATGGCAGGTGCCGGAATTGTGGTTCGTAACTCGATTATTCTTGTCGATTTTATCGAACTGCGAAGATCCCACGGCCTTTCGCTTGCCGACGCAGTGGTTGAGGCCGGTGCTGTTCGCTTCCGGCCCATGCTGCTCACAGCTCTTGCCGTGGTGGTTGGCGCCTCGGTCATTCTGGCAGATCCCATTTTCCAGGGACTTGCTATTTCCTTAATGTTTGGCGAAATTGCCAGCCTGCTTATCAGCCGGATGGCTGTACCTGTGTTTTATTACATGGTCAACAAGGGTAAGGAAGAAGCATAAACATTTGGTAAACGTTACTTTTTAACACACTTTGCTGTACCCCAAACCATGATAAAACGAACCACACGCCGTAAAAAAAAAGACCCGCACCATTTTGTCGCAACCTGTGGAGCCGGGCTGGAAAATCTTGTCAAAGAAGAAATCATCTCCTTTGGCGGCATTGATGTCAAAACAACACCAGGTGCCGTAAGCTGGCAGGGCACCACCCTGCAGTCAGTGTACCGAGCCTGTTTATGGTCACGTTTTGCCTCCCGCATCCTGCTTGAACTGAGGACCTTTACCGCAAACACCCCAGACGACATTTACCGGGAAGTGGGCAGCATCGACTGGAGCCTCCATTTCAGTGGTGATACGACCTTTGCCGCCTATGCAACCCTGGTCAAAACAGGGCCGGAACTCAACCACAGCCATTTTGCCTCCTTAAAGATTAAAGATGCCATAGTTGACCAGTTCAGAAAACGTACCGGCAAACGTCCTGATGTGGACGTGCGCAAGCCCGGCATCCGTATCAACCTGCATGTACAAAAAACCGAGGCTACTCTGGCTCTTGATCTCTCAGGAGACAGCCTGCACCGACGCGGGTATCGCGCAAGTGCAGGCGAAGCGCCTTTAAAAGAGACCTTGGCCGCAGCCATTGTTCACCTTGCAGGCATCAACAAAAACACTCCACCTGATCACTGTATACTTGACCCCATGTGCGGCTCTGCCACTCTTCTTATTGAGGCCGCTCTTATCTATGGGGATTCCGCCCCCGGACTGCAGCGTAAAGAGTTTGGCTTTGTCTACTGGAGCAGACATAATGCAAAACTCTGGGACAAACTGGTCAGCGAGGCCATTGAACGTGAAGATAAGCGTACCGAAATCCCCTGGCCATCCATTATCGGCTATGACGCTGACCCGAGAGTTGTGGCTGTAGCCCGTAAAAATGTAATCAATGCCGGACTGCAGGATAGAATTATTGTTAAACAGCGGCAACTTGCCCGGCTGCAGCCCCCGACTGCCAAAGGAACGCTTGTTGTCAATCCTCCCTATGGAGAGCGGTTATCAGAAAAAGAATCCGTGAAATATCTGTATCGGTGTTTTGGCCGGATTTTCCGCGATAATTTTTCCGGCTGGCAGCTCGGCTTTTTTACCGCAAACCCTGATCTTGCCGACATGCTCGGTGTTTCCTGGCAGGTGCGGAACCGGCTCTACAACGGCCCTATTAAATGCCGCCTCCTGAATGCTGCAGCTGACGCCACAACACCATATACCCCTCCTGTCCATATCTGGGAGAGTCATAAACCAGCTGAAGAGCTGCCTGCACGCGACTTTGCAAACCGCCTCTATAAAAATTGTCAAAAACTGCTTGCCTGGGCCAGAGAGCGGAACTTGAGCTGTTTTCGACTCTATGATGCTGATCTGCCTGAGTATAACCTCAGTGTTGATCTCTACGAACAATGGATTGTTGTCCAGGAATATCCCCGACCCGCCTCCATAGATCAGGTCAAGGCACAGCAACGCCTTGATGACGCACTTGGGGCAATACGGGATGTGCTGGCGGCTCCCCATTCCACGCTTTTCATCCAGTCTGCTGCAAAGAAGAATCCCAAAGACCAACACAAGAAAAAAAGAGAAAAACTGTATGAAGTCCATGAAGGAACGGCAACATATCTGGCCGGTTTTACCCATTCCCGTGACACAGGTGTTTTTCTTAATCAGCGCAAGATACGTTCTCTACTTGGCCAGCTCTGCAACGGCCGCACCTTTCTCCATCTTTATGGCAAAACAGCCACTGCTACAGTACAGGCTGCTGTGGGCGGAGCAACCTCGACAATCACCGTCGAATTTTCAGAGCAGCAGCTTGTTCGGGCACGAGCCAATCTCTCTCTTAACGGCTATGGCGGCCCGCTTCATGCCTGCAAAGCCGGCAACAGTATGGAATGGTTACGATCCGGCCGGGAACGCTATGGGGTTATCTTTATTGACGCACCCACCTCAAGTCGGCATAAAAAAATGGTCTTTGATATCCACGCAGACCACGAAGAGCTGTTGCGACTCGCCATGGGGAGACTTTCACAGAGTGGAATCCTCCTCTTTGCCTGTACCGCGCAAAGATTCACCCTTGAGCCAACCCTTTTTCTCGACTTTAAGGTAGAAGAAATAACCGGCCAGACCATCCCCTTTGACTTTGCCGACAGCAAACATAACTGCCGTTGCTTTCGCCTGCAGCATCTCCCCGAAGAGGAGGAGAACGATCATGTACAACCCTGATGAAGAACTTGTCCAGATTGTGGACGAAGACGATCAGGAAATAGCTGTTGTTACCCGCCAGATCATGCGGGAACAACGACTCATCCACCGGGCAAGTTATATTCTCGTCTTTAACAAAAAAGGCGAGCTTTTTGTCCAGAAACGAACAACAACAAAGGATATTTACCCCGGCTACTGGGACGTTGCCGCAGGAGGAGTAGTGCTGGGCGGTGAGAGCTATGAGCAGTCGGCAGAGCGGGAACTGGCTGAAGAACTGGGCGTAACCGGGGTCAAGCTCACCCCGCTCTTTGACCAATACTACGAAGACGAAGGCAACCGGGTCTGGGGCCGGATTTTTCGTTGTGAATCAGAAGGCCCATTCACCCTCCAGCCCGAAGAAGTCGAATACGGCCGCTTCATGCCCCCGGACCTGGCTCTTGAATACAGCATAATCGAACCCTTTACCCCGGATGGCGTTGTTTTGCTGAAAAAGGTTATCCAGGCTCGTGATAACTGATCCCTTCTGATACTATTTTCCCTTTTCTGCTGTTGATATCTGCAGGTGAAATCCCCCTTTTCAATCACCAGGACTACGCCACACGCCACCACCTGCGTGAGTTTACGCCTGTTTTCCCGCCTTCAATCCTGCATATTTTAACCTTGCCCGGTCTCCATAACAAAAAACAGGAAGTAGAACAAGACAGAATTGCAGCAGCCTGCATGGTACCTTTAATGATTATCAGTTTTTTTGTGCTTTTTTGTAATTACACCCCCTGCCCCCTTTTCCTGATGGTAAGAAAAAACCATTGGCACGTAATGGTTTCAACATATTTGTAAAAAAACCCTTGACAGTCGTCGTCCTGCTTTGTAAGTAATATTAACAATTTGAATGCTTCTTCTTGGCAAAAGAGGTTGAAACATACCTGTTTTCACAGATCTTGAATCACCTGCTGAAAAGAGAATTCTATCACTTCACTAATCACTTCACTTTTATTTTTTAACTCCCATCTACGGGATAATTCAAAAAGGAGAAGGAACATGAAAAAGATTCTGTTACTTGTTGCAGCTGGACTTTTAATGACTGCTAACGCTTATGCAGGGGACTGCTCAGCAGATGCTGCAAAATACTGTGCAGGAAAAAGTGGAGCTGAAAGAATGGTCTGTCTTCGTATTCAGCAGCGGACAGGAGATATGCCAATGGGCCAGCTTTCTGACGCAAAATGTGCAGAAATGATCCACTCTGTTGTCGAGAACATTAAAAAGAGCTGTGACCCTGAAAAAGATAGAAAAGGTGTCTGTGGCGACGTTAAAAAAGGTAAGGGCAGGATTATCACTTGCTACAACAAAAACATAGATAAAATTACTCCTCAGTGTAAAGAGGCCATTACTTCTGCTGTAGGAAAAGTTGACGCTGCTATTTAAGAATTAACGCAGCGGCCTGTTTATCAAGGGTGTTCTTCTGCCATTCCGGCAAGGCACCCTTGAGTTAAAAAAAACTCAACTATTCAGCTGCACCCATCCCGGAGTCGTGGCTTACCTGCGACAATCAGGCCGCCTCACATAGGCGGTGACACCGCTTCGCTGTTATAGTTCGTTGGCCCGCTTAACACAATATGGGGCACATCTGAACAGTTACAGACCACAAGTTATGCCAAAATCGTGGTGCTCCCTGAATAGTTACGAAAAAAATACTCTTCATCAATGTGACTTGCCGCTGGAGTTTGCTGCTGTTATTTCCAGGAAGTCAATAAGTCTAAAATTCCCTTATGCGCAAGCCGGGACATTTCCAGAAAATGCTCCGGGGCAAAGGGTTTTCCCTCGGCAGTGGCCTGCACTTCTATCCAGCGTCCGTCTCCGGCCATGACAAAGTTAGTGTCTACCTCAGCGGTTGAATCTTCACTGTAATCAAGATCAAGCAGAGGAGTGCCATCGACAATTCCGGCACTTACTGCGGCAACCGGCAGGATCTCAGGCATGGCGGCAAGCTTGCCATTTTCAACCATTTTCTGCAAAGCCATACGCAGGGCAAGAGCTGCTCCGGTGATTGAGGCGCAGCGGGTACCACCGTCGGCATTGACCACGTCACAGTCTATGCGCAGGGTATGTTCGCCAAGGTCTTTTAAATCCACCATCATGCGCAGGGACCGGCCAATGAGGCGCTGGATTTCATAGGTTCTGCCGCCTCTTCCTGAAACCGCTTCACGTCTGCCCCGGCTATGGGTAGCGCAGGGAAGCATACCGTATTCTGCGGTGATCCAGCCCTGACCGGAATCCCGTAAAAAAGGCGGGACCTTATCCTCCACTGACACACCGCATAGCACATGGGTGTTGCCCATACGGATAAATACCGATCCGGCTGCACTGAGCTGCACTCCGTATTCAATTTCCACTCTTCGCAGCTCGTCGGCTGCCCGGTTATCTGCCCGCATTATTCCTCTCTTAAATTAGATAGTGTCTGTCCAGAAATGAGAATTTCGGAGTCTCGCATGCTCGCTTACCTCGTTCAAGGTCAAGGGATGCGATAAAAACAAGCACAGGCATATGGCTAATATTCCGCGCATTATTTTTTAAGCATGACGCAGAGATTGGACGAAAATACCATTTATGGGCAGGCACTGGATAGTTACGGCAACTCTACTGCCCAGGTTTCCATGGCTGGTACGGTCTGCACCATCCCCTGTTCTTTTAAAAAATCTGCAAACCGGCTGTAGCGGTGTTTGTCCAGAGCACCGGGACGCAGGGCAAAACGAGGCAGGGTATCAGCCCAGGCCCGTTTGTTCAGCTCATCATCAAGATCCTTATGATTTTTGATAAAGAGCTGAAAACTTTTGTCAGGATGGTTGACCAGGTATTGCACACCCCGCTCAAGCGCATTGACAAATTTTCGCAGTTTACCGCTGCCAACTGCTTTTTTGTTCGCCACGATAATCAATTCATCATAAGCGGGAATGCCATATTCTTCCACAAAAAAGGCCCGGCCCGGGTGGTGCTCTATATCCATCTGGTTCAATTCAAAGTTGCGGAATGCACCAATAACCGCATCTACTTTTTTACTGAGCAGCGAGGGTGAGAGCGAAAAATTGACATTAACCAGTTTCACATCATCAAGGGTCAGGCCAGCCTGTTTCAGCATCACCTTGAGGAGTACGGTTTCAAAGCCGCCCACGGAATAGCCAATGGTTTTACCTTTGAGATCAGATATTTTCTCAATCCCGCTGTCAGCCAGCACCACGAGCGAGTTAAGAGGGGTGCCCACCAGTGTGGCAATACGGACGAGGGGCAGTCCTTCGCCCACCTGCACCTGGTGCTGCTGCTGATAGGACACCGCTAAATCCGCCTTACCTGCTGCAACTAATTTGGGTGGATCATTGGGATTTGCCGGGGCAATGATTTCCACCTCAAGTCCCTGGTCAGCAAAATAGCCCATTTCCTGAGCAACGATAATTGGTGCGTGATCAGGATTGACAAACCAGTCGAGCAGCAGGGTTATCTTTTCAGCAGCAGGACAGCTTACAGCAAAAAAAGTAGTGCAGACAACAAGGGAAAGACAGGCAACAAAATTTTTACGGCTGTACTGCATGACGAACCTCCTTGGAGTTTTCCCAGAAAACAAGCCTGTTCAGGGAATAATCTATAAAAAAATAAAGCATGAGAGATGCAATTGATAAAACAGTCAAAGCCGCAAACATGAGATCTATCTGCATGCGGCCATTGGCGTGCAGCATGTAAAACCCGAGCCCGCTGCTGGAGCCGACCCATTCTCCGACAACGGCCCCTATGGGGGCTACGGCTGCCGCAACCCGGACACCGGCAGCAAAGGAGGGCAGTGCCGAAGGGATAATAATATGGCGCAGTGTTGCCAGCCTGCTGCCGTTCATTATCCGGGCAAGCTCAAGCAGGTCGGGATTGATGCGCTGCATGCCGTAATAAAATGAAGAGCAGACCGGAAAAAAGATAATCAGCACTGTCATGCCCACCTTGGAGGCCATGCCGTATCCCAGCCACAGCACCAGCACCGGGGCAAGGGCAAAAACCGGGATGGCCTGGCTCATCACCAGCACCGGAAGCATCCACTGTTTTAAACGGGGCATAATTGTCATGGCAAGCGCAGAAGATACGCCCAAGAGTGTTCCCAGAATGAGGCCAAGCAGAATTTCGCTAAAAGTAGTCTGCAGATGATAGAGAAGCTGCGGAAGATGACTGACTATTGCCCGTGCAACCGGCAGAGGGCCGGGAAGAATATAGGCAGGTGCTCCGGTTATTACCACTATCAACTGCCAGAGCAGGGCAAGACCTGCACCAATGACAAAAAGCCTTACCGCTCTCATTCCTCTACACCGCTCATGAGAAGTTCCAGCAACATTGGGTAGCGTTCAACAATTTCCCGGTCATCAGCAGCTCTTGGCGGATCACCCTGAAGAGGAATTGATGTTGCCACCCGGGCGGGATCTCCCTGCAGAACAATAATATGATTGGCCATACGCAGGGCTTCCATGGGATCATGAGTTACCAGCAAAACCGTGGCTCCCCGGGTGAGACGGGCGGAAAGATCCTGCAGCCTGATCCGGGTCAGGGCATCCAGGGCGGAAAACGGTTCATCCATAAGGAGAATCTGTCTATCCTCCATCAGGGTTCGTAAAAGGGCAACCCGCTGCCGCATGCCGCCGGATAGAGTGGCAGGAAGCTCATGCAGAGAGTCGCCAAGACCTGCCTGATTAATCAGCAGAGCCGCTTTTTTGCGTAAGTCAGCCGTTACCCTGCCACGCAGCTTTGCGCCAAGCAGGACATTATTCAACACGTCCATCCAGGGCAGGAGCAGATCTTCCTGGGCCATCCATGCTGTTTTGCCGCCCTTGGCATCTCCCCCGCTGCACCAAACGGTTCCAGAATAATGCGAAACAAATTGTTGTGAAAACGTCGCGCCGGAGATGAGTTTAAGAAGCGTTGATTTACCGCAGCCGCTGGGACCGAGCAGACAGGTACAACTGCCTTGCTCAACCGTGAACGACAGATCCTTAAACAGCACCTTTTCCGCAAAGCAGAGACTTACCCGGTCAACAACAATTGCGGAGCTGGCCATGGTGATTTAGAAAAACCTGTGAAAATGATGCACCGGCCCGTGCCCTTGGCCAATGGTATATTCTGCCCCGGCAGCAATGGCATCAGTGACGTAGTCCTTACCCAGTCTGACAGCTTCTTCAACAGGGAGCCCCCGGGCCATATTGGCGGCTATGGCTGAAGAAAGAGTACAGCCTGTACC
>QNYF01000118.1 GCA_003978695.1 Desulfobulbus sp.
CCGGTGCTGAACCATTGCCTGACTCTCGTAACTGTCTGCGGCCCGTTGAAACGACTGGAGGATTCTTTTTTTATTTATCATGCGTCAAAGATTAAGCAGTTTCAGCCAGCAGTTTTTGTCGTAAAAGGGGAAATGGGACCATGAAAAAACCTCATAGTTGTTTTTTCCCCATGCCCGGATCTGGTTGCGTGCCGGGAAAATCCGATCTCTGCCGGTAACAATATGGCGTTTGAAAATATCGGCAGCGGTAGCTCTCTGAGTGCAGGAGTTGCGAAGATTGACAAGTTCTCTTTTAAGTTCTGAAAGGGGTCTGTCCGGACGATTTGCCATGAACCGTTCTGTCTCCGGGGGGCTGGTAAACATGGCAGTGTAAAAATCCTGCAGAGATGTTTCGGTAAAGTCATTAATCATGGAATCAAAAATATCAGGCGGGATACCTGATTTGTCGTCAACCGGACTGCAGGTGCCGCCGATGGCTGTCGCATCGTCAAATGGCAGGGATCCGGGATTCCAGAGTGTACCCGCAACCCAGACTCCCATGGACCAGGCAAGCAGAAGAATGCGGTGATATGTATTGTCGGACAAGGATTTTTCAAGAGACCGGCATTCGATTTCCCGGTAATCATAGACCAGGAGAAGGTCGTGCTGACCCGGAGGAATGTGCGCAAAAGGTTCAGGTCCCATACCCCATCCGGCCATAAATACTATACAGAGGGCGTGGCCCTGCCGGTTGAGCCAGCAGGTTTTCATAACGCGGCGGCTGTTTCTGCAATAAGCTGGGGCAGGGAAGCAAGGAGTTCAGAGGAAAGATCTGTGGTTACAGACAACCGCAGTCGTGAGGTCCCCTGGGGAACAGTGGGTGGACGGACAGCATTGATCCAGAAACCGTGCTGCCGGAGCTGGTTGGCCACAGCAACAGCAAGGTCGGCCCTGCCTATTATCACCGGCACAATCTGGCTGTCTCCCTCTGTTATCAGGCCGTTCTCCTGAAGGCCCTGGCGCAGCAGGCGGGCGTTGCTCAGCAGGAGTTCCCGTTCTGCGGCCATGGCGGTTATTTTTGGCAGAAGAAAATTCAGCCAGTGAATACTTATTCTTGGCAGGGCCGTGGTAAATATTAAGGACCTGGCCGTGTTGACAAGATGATCATAGACAAGATTTGTACAGGCAACAAAAGCTCCCTGGCCGGCCCAGGCCTTACCAAATGTGCCCACCAGCAAATCCACTTTATCAGCAACCCCCTGTTCCTCGGCAAGCCCCAGCCCACGTTCGCCCCGGACACCGACGGCGTGGGCCTCGTCCAGGTACAGCACGGCACCGTATTTTTCCTTCAGGCTGGTCAACAGAGGCAGGTCTGCCAGATCGCCATCCATGGAGAAAATGGATTCGGAAACAATAAATATGGTTGTATATTCGTCCCGGTATTTTCCAAGCAATCCCTCTATACAGCCGTAATCAAGATGAGGATACCTGATAACCTTTGCTCTGGAAAGCTGCATGCCGTCAATCAGACTTGCGTGACAGAGCTTGTCGGCAAGAATCAGGTCGTCTTTTCCGGCAAGGGCTGGCAGAAGGCCGATATTGAGGTGATAACCGGAGTTGAAGACCAGGGCTTTCCCGGTCCCGTACAGCCGGGCAAGGTTTTCTTCCAGCTCCTGATAACCGGGATGGCTGCCTGTCATCAGCCGGGAAGCACCGCTGCCAGCAGCAAACAGCTCAAGACGATTTTCCGGAGTAAGCCCCTCGTAAAATTCGGCGATCAGCCATTGATTGCTGCCAAGCCCCAGGTAATCATTACCGGCAAGATTAACAAAAGAGTGGCGCGCTGCAACGATATTACCTGCCCCTGCCGGTTGTAGAGAAATGATATCCCGAACCAGCCCCTGCTCCTCTCTGCGTAGCTGCTCTTTTTTCAGTCTCTGCTCAAACGCATCCATTGTTACGCGACAAACTCCGCATACATATCATCATTAAAGCCGACCACAACCCGTTTGCCCATTTTAAGCGTGGGTGCCCGAAGATTGCCGGTACGGCCAAGGCAGACTTTCAAGATGGCTTCTTTGTCATCTTTTTTGGGATCAAAGCTTGTGAATTTTTTGCCCCGCCCTACAATCAATTCATCGGCTCCAGCAAGAATTTTCCAGGCAGCGTCACCTTCAATTTTTTGTTTTCTGGCCTCGACAGCCTCTGTAATTTCAATTCCCTTTTCGTCAAACACAGCCTGTGCCCGAGTACATGATTTTCAGCCTTTGCGCAGGTACGCCCAGTCTATAGTCATTATCGTCTCCTCTAGGTGATTATATGGAGTCATCATTTTTCATGAAATACTCAATACATTGTACTTATCCTGAAGAGACTTGTCATCAGGAACAGAAATTTTTTTCCTGAATTGTTCACAGGCCAAGGCTGTGATATGGTATCCACTATGAAAATTCTTCACACCTCAGACTGGCATCTTGGCCGAAGGCTCTATGGCCGTACCCGCTACAGCGAGTTTACGTCCTTTCTCGACTGGCTGGCAGCATGTATTGAAGAGAGGAATATCGACGCTCTGCTTGTCAGCGGAGATATTTTTGATACAACAACTCCTGGCAACCGGGCACAACAGCTCTATTACCGCTTTTTAAACCGGGTTGCCGGCCACGGGCGCTGTCAGGTTGTTGTGATTGGCGGTAACCATGATTCCCCTTCTTTTTTGAATGCACCCGGTCAGCTTCTGCAGGTGCTTAATGTTCATGTGCGGGGGGCAATGACCGATAATCCGGCAGATGAAATTGTGGTCCTTTCGGACTCCGCAGACAAGCCGGCAGCCATTGTCTGCGCTGTTCCCTACCTGCGTGATCGTGATATCCGGGTGGCGGAAGCCGGTGAAACCCTGGATGACAAAACCGCCAAACTGATTCAAGGGGTCCGCGACCACTACATAACGGTTTGTGGTCTGGCTGAAGAAATGCAACAAGAGCTGGGGCATCTGCCGATTATCTGCATGGGGCATCTGTTTACCACCGGCTCAAAGACCGTTGCCGGTGACGGTGTCAGGGAACTCTATGTCGGCTCCCTTGCCCATGTGGACGAAGCCGCCTTTCCCGCCTGCATCGATTACCTTGCCCTGGGACATCTTCATGTTCCCCAGCAGGTCGGCGGCAGCCCCCATTACCGCTATTGTGGCTCTCCCATCCCCATGGGATTTGGTGAGGCAGAGCAGCAGAAAGAAGTCGTCGAGATCATTTTTCATGGCAGAAAAGCAGAGATAAGCACCCTGCCTGTACCCTGTTTTCAGCACTTGCTGCGCCTTACCGGTTCTCTTGATGAAATTTATGATCGTGTTGCCGCCCTCAAAGAGCAGGAGAGCACTTCCTGGCTCGAGATTGTTTATACCGGCCAGGAGATAATCGGCAACCTTCGTGAGCTGATTGAAGAGGCGGTGTCCGGCAGCAGCATGGAAATTCGACGTATTCATAACAGGGCCGTGGTGGCGCAGGCTTTGCGACCTGTTGTTCCCGATGAGACCCTTGATGATCTGGATGTGGACGAGGTGTTTAGCCGCTGCCTGGACAGTCACGAGGTTGCTGACGAGAAGCGGCAGGAGCTGGTGGATGCTTACCGGGAAATCGTGCTTTCCCTTCAGGAAGACGACCGTAATGCAGAGTAGCAGTATATGAAAATAGAGAGTTTGCGCCTCAAAAATTTAAATTCACTCTATGGTGAGTGGTCTATTGATTTCACTGTGCCGGAGTTTACGGCAAACGGTATTTTTGCCATTACCGGGCCGACCGGCGCCGGCAAATCCACCCTGCTTGACGGTATCTGCCTTGCTCTTTATGGCCGGACGCCGCGTCTTGACCGGATTAATAAAGGTGGAAATGAAGTGATGTCCCGGGGTACGGGAGAATGCGCTGCTGAAGTGGTTTTTTCGTCGGGGCATGGTCGGTTTTGCTGCCATTTCAGTCATCACCGCGCCAGAAAAAAAGCAGATGGCAGGCTGGCCGATGCAAAACATGAGATTGCTGATGCAGATTCTGGCAAGGTGCTGGCAACAAAAAAACGTGAAGTTGCCCGGCTTGTTGAACAGTTTACAGGCATGGATTTTGACCGTTTCACCCGTTCTATCCTCCTTGCCCAGGGTGGTTTTGCCGCCTTTCTCCAGGCAACACCTGATAAGCGAGCCCCGGTGCTTGAGCAGATTACAGGGACAAAAATATATAGCGAGATATCCTGCCGTGTCCATGAACGGTTGCGTGAAGAACAGAAAAAACTGGAACTGCTTCAAGCTGCCACCCAGGGAATATCGGTATTATCTGCGGAAGAAGAACAGCAGCTTGTTTGCAGGCACCAGGTGCTTGAGCAACAGGAAAAAGACATGGCCGGCAAAGCAGAGCTGATTGTTGCGGCCATCCAGTGGCAGAGCGAGCTGGCCTCTCTTGAACAGGAACTGGCCAGCTGCGTAAAAGAGGCAGAAGAGGTACAGACAGCCCAGGCCGGTTTTGCATCAAAGCGGAAACGGCTTGAGTCTGGCCGCAGGGCAGCGGAACTGGAAGCTGAATTTGCCGCCCTTGCAGCCCAGCGTCAGCTACAGCAGCAGGAGCAAAACGCATTGAGCAAGGAAGAGCGCGAGTTGCCAGCTCTTGAGCAAAAAAGAGCAACTCTTGAAAAAGCTGCAACAGAGCTGTCCGGTCAGCTCGAACAGATAAAAAAAGTACAGCAAAGCGAGGCTGCTTTGGGCAAAGAGGTTCGTGGAATTGATCTCAAGAGAGGAGAAAAGGTAAAGGAAGAAAAGAGGGTTGTTCAAGAGCAGAATAAAAACAAGAAGCTGCTCGCACGTCGTAAGCATACCCGTAAACAGTTGGCAGCAAAACTGGCCGGGGCAGAAAAAGAGCAGGAGAAAACAGTGCATTATCTGGCCGAGCATGGTGCCGATGCCGGGCTTGTCTCCCGTTTTTCAGCGATTGATCAGCAGCTGCAGCAGCTGCTGACATCAGGGAATGATCTCCTTGATAAAAAAAAGGAAGCAGCCCGAGCCCAGGCTGAACTTACACAAGCCAGGCAGCAGCAAGAGCGGCATCAGCATCATCTGGCAGAGTGCAAAAAGAGGCATGAGGAGGCACTGGGGAAAACCAAAACCCTGCAGCAGGAACAGAATACTCTCCTGGCGGGACAACTGCCCAGGGAGTATCGGGCAGAGTTGGAAAACCTCAACGAGAAACGGGTATTACTCCAGCGCATAGCCACCCTTGAGGACGACCGTAACAAACTTGTGGATGACTCTCCCTGCCCGCTCTGCGGCAGTCTTGATCATCCTTATGCGCAAGGCAATATTCCCGAGCCTGACGAGGTTGAAAAAAGAATAAGAACGCTCTCCGGTTTGCTTGAACAGATAACAGTTCTGGACGAAGAGATTAAGAAGCAGCAATTACAGGAAAAACAGACAGTTGCCCGTCTCGGTGATGCTGAAAAAAAGGTTGCCCTTGCTGGGGAGTGTTGCCGACAGGCTGATAACACCATGCTTCGCCTGCAAGAAGAGCTGCAAACCCTGGAAAAAAACTCTCAGAAGTTGCGTAAGCATGTTCTGGAAAACCTCTCCCCTTTTGGGATAAGCGATCTCTTTGAAAATGATATTGAATCGTTATCGTGCCATCTCAGGACGCGCCTTGAGACATGGCAGTACCATGTTGAAAAAAAACAGGCCATGGCAGGCGATATGGAAGGTATCCGTGCCGACATTATCAAAGAAGATGCGGCCCTGTCTGCCCTGCTTGAACATATTGATGCGCGCGCTGAGAGTCTTGCCGAAATCCGCGCTGAGCGAGAGCAGCTTGAAAGGCAGCGGCATGAGCTGTATGGAAAAAAAGATCCGGATGAACAGGAAGCGCAGTTGATCAGGCAAGTGGATGAAGCGGAGAAATCTCTGCTGGAAAAGCAGAAAACAAGAGATGAGCTGCAGGAGCAGATTGCAGGAGTAAAGAGCCGCATACAGACGTTGAAGGATTCAACAGATGCCAGAAAACCTATTCTACATACGCTTGCACAGGACTTCCAGCGCAGCTGTGTTCAGGCAGGGTTTGCCGATGAATCCACCTTTGCCAGAGAAAAACTTGCCGCTGATGAACTGCAGTCTCTTGAGCAGCAGGCAAAGAAACTTGATGAGCGTCTTGTCGATGTTGCAGCCAGAAGAAAAGACAGGCAGGAAAAGCTGGCAGCTGTGCAGGCAAAGCAAATTACAACTCTTGCTGCTCAGGAGTTGAAGAAGCAGCATCTGGAGCTGAGTGTCTCGTTAAAAAAACTCAGAGAGGAAAGCGGTGCCATAAAACAGGCGCTGCGTAACAACAGCAAGTTCGTGCAGCAACTGAAGACGCAGCAGAAAAAAATAGCTGGCCAGCAGCAGGAGTCTGTCAAATGGCAGAAACTGCACAGCCTGATCGGCTCTGCTGACGGCAAAAAATATCGCAATTTTGCCCAGGGCATCACCTTTGAGCTCATGGTCGCCCATGCCAACCAACAGCTTGATAAAATGACTGACCGCTATCTGCTCATACGAGACCCGCACGAGCCGCTGGAGCTGAATGTTGTTGACAACTACCAGGCAGCAGAGGTGCGTTCCACCAAGAATTTATCAGGTGGAGAATCGTTTATCGTCAGCCTGGCGCTTGCCCTGGGCCTTTCTCAAATGGCCGGCAGAAAAACCCGGGTAGACTCGCTGTTTCTTGACGAAGGCTTTGGTACGCTGGATGAAGAGGCTCTGGAAACCTCCCTGGAAACCCTGGCCGGCCTTAACCGTCAGGGTAAACTCATCGGTATTATCTCGCACATCCCGGCACTCAAGGAGCGTATCGCCGCCCAGATTGTTATAACCCCGGTCTCTGGCGGCAGAAGCGTTGTCTCCGGGCCTGGCTGCCAGGGGTAACTCTCTTTCCTGTAAGCTGTGATTACCGTTATTTTTATTCAGCGCGTTCAGTGAGTTTGTCGGATGAGAATTGATAAACGGTTTCTCCAATTTTTAAGGATTGGTACGGAGGCGGCACAGGTATTGCCATCCTTGACTTGAGTAGCTGCTCAATTTTTTCTTGTTCTTTTTGGGGGAACTCGTCACCGAGAACGCCCTGTTTCTTCCATGTCCCATTGTCGTCCCTGGCAAAGAGAAGCATCTGGCGGAAGTAATGATTTGTGTCGATAAGAAGTATTTCGAGCTGTTTGTCGCCATTGAGATCAACAGGATAGAGAAGGCATGTCTTTGTCTGACATTGCTCCTGCTCAAGTGCTTTGCCAAAATCTTTGAGCGAAATACCAGGCTTGGCAAGCAGGGTAAATTTTGGAGAAGCAGAATGACGTTTTTTTCTCTGCAGGTTTTTCCAGGAATAATAGCTGTCAGCCTTGTCAACAATGGCCAGTTGGTCAGCGATTTTTTTGAACAGGGGGCTATCCGGCCGCAGTTTATGAAGTCTTGTTAATGCGTTTTCTCCGGGAATACCGAATTGGAACTTAAGGGCGCCAAAATCAAATTCTTCCGGTTTGGTCTGGCCTGTAAGCAGCCGATGCAGCTGATGGCGGCTGCTTAGAGCTACCGGGTTTATCAAGGGGCTGTGGATCAGCACAATGCAGAGGCAGATAAACAGAGCAATGGCAATGTTGGCAGGCCGAATGGCAGCCATCCAGGTTTTTGTCCGCCGGATGACGGCAAGTGCATAGGCAAAGCTGTAGCTGCAGGCCACAACGAGCAGCAATACAAGATAAATACGTTTGGGCGAGAGACCGTACTGGCTGATGCGGAGCCAGGTAGAATAGACGCCAATGAGGGCGAAAACAGGCAAGAGCAGTGTTGCGGCCTCGGTCAGACGCACCAGAAGTCCGGGGGCGTTAAGCGGTTTACTGCCGTCCTGGAAAATACCGTTAAGCAGTACAATATTTGCGCCAAGCAGACAGAGCAGTATCGGGGTGGAATACCCGGTGTCCCAGATGGGTTTGAGCCCGGTAAAGGGCAGGCTGGCGCCAAAGAGAAGGGTGATAACCGCCAGAAGAGGCATGAGCCAGCCGCACAGGGAAAGAACAATCTGGCGCAGGGAGCTTATGATCCGGTCATGGGTGAGCCCGATACGTATTCCAAGGGAAAAGGCCACCGGCAGAGTGAGCCAGGCAAAGGGAGCGCTGAAAAAAAGGTTTTCAAAAAGGGTGATGCCGACCATCTTAAACAGCATGACCCAGAGGACAATAAGGAGCCAGTAGGCACCTGTAAGCAGGGTGGCCACCAGCAGAATAAAGAGGTTATCCCAGCTATGACGGAAAAGATCAGTATACCGCCAGTGACCATCCTCTCTGTCCGGCCATGACTGGATAAAGGGAAGCAGAAAATAGAGCAGTAATATCCCTCCCAGAGTGGAACTGACCGTGACTACACCTTTCCAGCTGTTGGGGTGGGGTGCGGTGTCGGGAACCTGGAGGATATACCAGCGGGCAAGCACCCCGAACAGGCAGGCTGTGGCAAGCGCGGCCATGATATTGCCGTGCAGCCGACGCTCGTTTACGCTGAATTGCAGGATAAAGCAAAATACGACTATAGCAAGTATTGAAGCCAGCATAAGTGAGGCCTGCCACTGGCTGCCATGGGGCCAGTATTCACTTCCCAGCCAGCAGGTCAGGCCCTGTAAAAACCCGGAAAGAAGAAAAACGGCTATATTTGATTTTGTTGATTGAACCAGTGTAGTATTATTCATATCATTTTTGTAACTATTCAGCTGCACCCCATCTTGCGACAATCAGGCCGCCTCACATAGGCGGGCTATAGTTCGTTGGCCTGCTTGCCACAATATGGGGCACATCTGAACAGTTACAGACAACACGTTATGCCAAAGTCGTGGTGCTGCCTGAATAGTAACTCATTTTTTACGACGTTTCCGGTCAGGGCGCAGGTCAGCTTTTGATAACTGAGCCGTAAAGCGATTCCGGAGATGGAATCAATTGAACTCTTGCACTCCTTTAACGTGCTCTCAGGGATTTATTCAATGTTTTTTTTGCAATCTGGGAAGTATATTCCTGCTTTTTTCCCAAAGACTCACTTTGCTGCAGTGGGCAGCGCTGATTTTTTTCTGAAAGTGCTGCTGCTATTTGCGGCATTTTCCGGTGGATATTTATGTGTGGCATGGCTGATTGCAAGGTTTTTCCCTGTTCGCAGGAGAAGGATCTCCATGGGTATGTCCAGTGGGTATGTCATTGGGGTGTTATTAGCGAGTTTTGCGATCGCAGATCAGGCAAAAGGCAGTGTCTATCTGCCGATTTATCAGATTGCTGCTTTAATTATCCTCAATGCAGGACTCATTATTGCCCTGCTCGGCCGCTGGTTTACCACGCGCAAAGAAGCTGATCCTCCATTATCGATGTGGTTGCAGGTCAGAGCCGGCTACTGGTATACCCTGTTGACAACCTCTCTGCTCTGGCTGGTTATTTTTCTCCAGGTTCCTGTTGTTTCACGGGAAACACATACCATTTTCTGGGGTCCGCTCGCCTTTGCCCTGGTTCTCTATTATTTGCTGAGCAAGGTTTTTGTTGCACATGGCTATAAACTGTTGGGGCTGCAGGTTGCAGAGAGTCAATGGGGAGATGAGCTGAGGGATCGCATAACCAGTGTCAAAGAGTTTATTGCCGAGCTGGGACCGTATCAACTTGTTCTACTGGGCCGAGGGGTTCGTAATGCATTTGCCGTGTATCCACAGGGAAAGATCATGCTGGGCATTGAGTTGTTTCAGCATCTTGAAGACCCAGAGATGAAAGCTGTGATGTTACATGAAATCGGTCATCTGCAGGACACAAAGTTTGTTCATTATCGTCACCGGATCGGCCAGCTTCTTCCCTTTCTTATGGTGGGCTTTCTCGTAATGGACCAGGGGAAGGTGTTTCCGTCTCCCCTGGTGGAAAGTGCTGTGCTCCTCCTTGGCATTTTTGGTTTTGCCATGGTGTTGAAGCGGCTGACTCTTAAAGGAGAATTTGTTGCAGACAGGTTTGCCAAGGAGTTTCCAGGGAATTTTCACCCCCATCTGCTTTCTGCTCTGGCAAAAATCTACACCCTTAATGGTCTGGATAGAGATTTTTGCAAAAAGAGCAATTATGCACATCTGGATATTGATGAACGGCAGAAAATGGCGGAAACGGGAACGTTTGCTGTCAAACGTAAACCTGTGCGCAGTTTTTTCCTGACGTTTATTCCCTTCATGATTCTGGGGGTTGCTCTTCAATTTGGCTGGTCATCTCTGTTTCCTTCTCCCGGAAAACAGTGGAAAACATTCCATAACAGGTATCATCGTCTGTTTAATGCCCGCTCCTATGAGGAGGCCGAAAAAACCCTTGGCAGCGGGCTTGATCTTTCTCTGCGGAAGTTTGGAGAGGTTGATCGTCACACCTATATTCTCCTGAAAGATTATGCGAGGTTTTTTTTAAGGCAAAAGAAGCCGGCCAGGTCAGAAGAGTTTATTCTGCGGGCAGAGAAGGTCGGGGAGCAACTCTATGGGGCTGCAAGTCTGAGGCGCAAGGCAGAGTGGAAGATACATGCACGTATCAGGCGGCAGCAGAATAAAATCCCTGAGGCAAAATCTCTTTACACGGCAATACTTGCGGTGCAGCAACAGCAGGGAGATACTCCCTACAATATCAGCAGAACACTCTATAGCCTTGCCGCAATTTCTAATAACCGGCCAGAAATTATTGATTATTATCAACAGATTATACAACTTTATAAAGAGGCAAGTCCTGAAGATGGAGAGAGTCCATCTGAGTACATTTTTTCTGATCTTGCCGAGATGTACACAGAGGATGGTCTTCCTGAAAAAGCAGAAGCTTTGCTGAACGAAGCCGTGGAGCTGGTGCGGCAGAAAAAAGGGGCAACAAGTGATGCGTATGCCGGGAGTATCCTTGACCTGGCATACTTTTTACAACGAACAGGGAAATATGCCCGCGCAGAAGAATTATTTAAGCAATGCCAGTCAATTGGTTCGGGAAATGACGGGGGTACCGCTATTGGTGCTGGATATGGGCTTGCAGAGAATTACCGGCTGCAAGACAAGCTGGCCATGGCGGAAAAAGAGCTTCGCCGGCTTGTACGTCTTGAAGAGAAAAAGTATGGCCGGAACTCTCAAGAGCTTATTTACGGCTTGACTGAGCTTGCAAGCCTTGCCCGGCAGCAGGGCGATCAGGCTCAGGAAGAGGCGTTACGGCAACGGATACAACGCCTTGAAGATGCCGGAGAGTAACAGCGGCGGGTGCTCCTGAATAGTTAAGTTACAAGAGTTCAATGCTTTTCCGGTTTAAAAAAACGTAAGCGGTTGGCATTGGTTACCACTGTTACCGAAGAGAGCGCCATGGCTGCCGAGGCAAACATTGGCTGGAGTAGCCAGCCGGTAAAGGGAAAGAAAACCCCCGCTGCCAGCGGAATGCCGACTGCGTTGTAAATAAACGCACCAAACAGATTCTGTTTGATATTACGGATGGTGGCCCGGGATATATTGATCGCCACTGCCACGTGGGCAAGCGAGTCTCCGGCCAGGGTGATATCGGCGTTGTCAATGGCCACATCGGTTCCCGAACCAATGGCAAAACCGGTGTCTGCCCGGGCAAGTGCCGGGGCGTCGTTTACGCCATCGCCGACCATCCCGACCTTGTTCCCCTTGCTCTGTAATGCCTGGACAACATTGAGTTTGTCCTCAGGCAGTACTTCTGCATGTACCTCGGTAATGCCCATTTCCCGGGCCACGGCTTCTGCAGTTGCCCGGTTGTCTCCTGTACACATGACAACGGTGATGCCCTGTTGTTGCAAGGCTTTGACGGCCTCAGCAGAGTCTTCCCGAACAGGGTCCTGTAAAACAAGCAACCCGAGCACTGCTGTTGTGTCGGCCAGCCAGATGGGAGTTGCCCCCTGGCCTGCATTTATCTCAGCAATTTTGTTGAGATCAGCGGGCAGGGACAGGCCGTTGTCTTTCATGAAGTGGTGATTGCCCAGAAAACAGGTTCTTTGCTCAATTTCTGCCTGAACCCCCCGCCCGGCAACAGCTTTGAAGCCGGTTAATGGCTGGGGCTGGATTCCTTTTTCCGCAGCGCTTTGCAGCACCGCTTGAGCCAGAGGATGTTCAGAACCCGCCTCAAGGCTTGCAGCCATCTGCAACAGCTCTGTGTCGGGTATTTCCCTGACAGTCCGGATTTCAGTAACTGCAGGTTTGCCCCGGGTAAGGGTGCCGGTTTTGTCTACAACCAGATGGGTAAGGGTGGCCGCACTCTGCAGACCTTCTGAGTTGCGGATAAGAATATTCAGCTCTGCAGCCCTGCTGGTACCAACCATTATCGCAATGGGCGTTGCCAGACCGAGTGCACAGGGGCAGGCTATGACCAGTACGGCAATAGCTGCGGTAAGGGCGTAGGCCAGCCTTGGGTCAGGAGCCAGGAGCAGCCAGACAACGAAGGTGAGGATGGCAATACAGATCACCGTGGGCACAAATACAGCGGCGACTTTATCTGCCAGGCGGCCAATGGGCGGTTTACTTATCTGCGCCCTTTTGACCATATTGATTATTCTGGCCAGGGTGGTTTCCTCGCCTGTATTTGTCACTTCAAAGGTAAATGATCCAGATGTGTTCATGGTGCCGCCGGTTATCGGATCACCGGGCCCTTTGTTCAAGGGAAGCGGCTCGCCGGTGAGCATGGACTCGTTCACCGAAGAGCTGCCCGCAATAACCCTGCCGTCAATGGGAATACTTTCTCCGGGGCGTACACGGATGGTGTCTCCTCGTCTGAGAAGAGAAACCGGGATTTCTACTTCGTCACCATTGCGCAGAACCTGAGCAGTGCTTGCCCGCAGGCCGATAAGGGAACTGATTGCTTCAAATGTGGTTCGCTTGGCCCGGATTTCCAGGGCATGTCCAAACTGGAGAAAAGCCAGAATCATGACCGATGCATCAAGATAGAGATGGTTTTCCCGGTCGGGAATAAAATCCGGATATATTATAATTATAAGCGAGGCCAGCCAGGCCGCTGAGGTGCCAAGCGCCACCAGGGTGTCCATGTTGGACGTGCCATGGCGGGCCTGTTTCCAGGCGTTGACATAATACTTGCCGCCACTGAAAATCATCACTCCGAGGCAGAGCAGGGCCAGAACGAACCAGAAGAGCTGGTTATCGGCAAGCTGGGGGAAAAGGCCGGACATGTCTCCTGCCATTATCCCGAACCCGGTCAATGCTGCGACAATAGCCCGCATCCACGAGCGTCTGATCTCCCTGCGAGCCTCTTTGGCCCGGGCAAGAGCCGGGTCAACATAGAGTTCTTCAACTTTGACTCCGGGAACCTGATCGCAAGCGAGCTGCACAACATCAGCCGGATGCAGGGAAGTGGTTACCTCCAGCCGCCCGTTGTTTTCCTTGACGGTACAAAAAGGGTCCTGTTGCAAAAGCCGGGCCCGGAGGTGGTCAGGATCAAGCCCGATCACACCGGCAAGGGCAAAGGTTTCGTTGGTTGTTTTTTCAATCAGGGCCGCCTCATAACCGTTGTCGATCACGGCGCTGACCACCGTCAGGGGGTCGCCACCCACCACCCGTGCCTTTTTTTCAACCAGATTAACAGATGACTGCCTGACGCCCTCAACTTCGTTAATGGCTTGTTCCACCCGGCTCACACAACTTGCGCAGGTCATGTTGTTGATGGCCAGTTCGTACCCTTCTTCCGCCTGATTGTCCTGTTCAAGAACAGCTTCATATCCTTTGGCTCTAATGGCCTCTACAACCAGCTCTGGGTTGCCTCCGCTTATCCTGGCTTCTTTTTCCACAAGATTAACGGCAACATTGCTCACGCCGTCAATCGCCTTGACCGCCTTTTCCACGTTGCTTACGCAGGCGGCGCAGGCCATGTCTGCTATCCGTATGCTGTATTCAGGTGCTGACTGGTTGCCTGAGGGAGCTGGATTATCCGGGGCAGGGGGAATGGCACATGTTGGCTGCCCGTCCGGTCTGAGGCTGGCCTTGTAGCCGGCCGCAACAATTG
>QNYF01000120.1 GCA_003978695.1 Desulfobulbus sp.
GTCGTTTTGACCTGATACTTTCACAACGTATTCTGTTTATTGTACAGAATCCATGGCCTCATGCCTTATTCAGGCATGAGGCCTTTTTTATGTTTCTGCAAAGCTGTTTTGTACGGCTTCTGTTCCGAGTTTCTCCCCCCTGTTTGTTTCCACTGCATTCGTGTCGATTTCGCTGTCAGAATAACGTATTGATTTTTCATTAAAAAAACTTTTCGAAAAGACAGCTGAAATATATGTAAAGTTTGGGTAAAGTGGTGCAATCTTTTTTTGGAGGTGGTCTGGAAATTTATGAAGAAAGTATTGGTGCTCTATTTTTCCCAGAGCGGTCAACTGCAGCGGATCCTTGAACGCCTTGTTGATGGCCTGAAAACGCATCCGGAAGTTTATTGCGATTGTCGGAAAATTAGAGCGATAAAACCTTATCCATATCCCTGGTCTTTTTATCGTTTTTTTAATGTTTTTCCTGAAGCGGTTCTTCTTGACGGGTGTGCAGTTGAGCCTCTTGATCTTGAAGAAGAGTATGACCTGATAATCCTTGGCTATACGATCTGGTTCCTTTCTCCTTCTCTTCCGGTTACAGGATTTTTGCAGACAGAACAGGCAGCACGGCTTTTCAGGGATACGCCTGTTGTCACGGTTATCGGCTGTCGTGATATGTGGCTGATCGGTCAGGAAAAGATGAAAGTTCTGTTGGCTGACCTGGGTGCCCGTCTGCTGGATAACGTTGCCCTGACGGACCAGGGGAAGTCTCTGTATACCTTTGTCACAACACCCAGGTGGATGTTGACCGGCAAAAAAGACAGCTTCTGGTTTTTCCCAAGAGCTGGAGTCGCAAACCGGGAAATTCATGCAGTCGACCGTTTTGGCCGACGGCTGGCTGAAGCTCTGGAGGAGGATGAGGAGCAGGGAAACGGTCCTCTGCTTTCAGGGCTTGGCGCGGTTAATGTTAATGGCAAGCTGATAGCGACAGAGCGGATTGCCCATCGCAGTTTTTTAATCTGGAGTAAACTGATGAAAAAAGCAGGGCCGCCTGATTCCATCGGGCGCAATGCAGTCATTACGATTTATGCCTGCTTTCTGCTCTGCCTGGTGCTCACTGTTGTGCCGTTAAACATGCTGGTAAGAAAACTCGTATCCCCTTTCCGAAAAAAATCCCTGGCAAAGGCGGTTGCCTATTATGAGCAACCCTCTGGCAGATAGAACTTTATAAGCATGACAGATCCTGTATACATAAATTCCATTGCGGCGTTTCTGCCAAATACTCCGGTTGCAAATGAGGACATGGAAGCAGTACTCGGGCAAATTGGCAGGCGGCCTTCCCGGGCCAGAAAACTTATCCTTCGCAGCAATCAGATTACTTCCAGGTATTACGCAATTGATCGGAAAAGCGGCCGGCCAACCCATACAAATGCCGAGTTGACAGCCGCAGCCATTCGCCAGCTTAACGGGAATGTTCCTCTTGAAAAAATTGATGTACTGGCCTGCGGTACAACACTTCCCGACCAGCTGCTGCCCAATCATGCCGTCATGGTGCATGGTGAGTTGGGGCTTCCACCCTGTGAAGTGGTGGCTACGTCAGGTGTTTGTGTGTCAGGGATGATGGCCCTGAAGTATGGGTATCTTTCAATATGCTCCGGCGAGAGTACAAATGCTGTGGCAACCGGCTCTGAAAATGTTTCCTCTCTGTTGCGGGGACATAATTTCAGCAGCGAAATAGAAGCTCCTGAAGATATTCCTGAGAAGCCTCGGGAAATAGCGTTTGCAAAGGATTTTCTCCGCTGGATGCTGAGCGACGGTGCTGGTGCGGTCTGGCTCAGCAACACGGCAAATCCTGAGGGGATTTCTCTGCAGATAGACTGGATTTTCCAGAAATCCTATGCCGGCCAGCTTGAAACGTGTATGTATGCCGGAGCAGAGAAGGGTGCAGATGGTTCTCTTCAGGGGTGGCGTGAGTATCTCCCCCAGGAACTGCTTGATGAATCGATATTTGCAATTAAGCAGGATGTCAAACTACTTAATGCGAAGATTATCGAGTATACGGTTGTCAGGCCTCTGCGGGAGCTGGTTAGAACCGGCCTGATCAGAGCGGAGGAGATAGACTGGTTTTTGCCTCATTACTCATCGGGGTTTTTCCGGGATAAAGTACACGCAGGAATGCAAACGGCTGGTTGTGAAATCGCTCAGGAAAAATGGTTTACTAATCTACAGACAAAAGGAAATACCGGTTCAGCCTCAATCTATATTATTCTCGAAGAGTTGTTTGCCTCAAATCGGTTGCGTAAGGGGGAAACTCTGCTCTGTTACATCCCGGAAAGTGGTCGTTTTTCTACGGCATTCATGAAGTTAACGGTGGTGTAGATGGAAGCAAACAATGTCCCCCAGCAGAATATTTCAACCTATGCGAACAACAAAAAAGCCATGTATGCCACCAATGAAAACGGGAAATATACAGTTGTTTCCTCAACCGGTTGGGAGGTGGAAGAGATCGCCACCAAACAGGCTTTGGCAGAACTGGAAAGGCTGGCGGAAAAGGCGTATAGACAGGTAGTGGCCGGTGAATTTTCTCCGCTGTACTTTCATATGTATGAGCGCAGGATGGACCTGCAGACGCTTTCCCAGGCAACAGGTTTTTTCAAATGGCGGATAAGGCGACACCTGAAACCAGCGATTTTCTCCCGACTGCCGACCCGGCTGCTGGCACGATACACTGAAGCTCTGGGAATCAGTGCCGAAACATTGTGCAATCTGCCCCCACTGGAAAAATATGGCCGGTAACAGAAAATTCATACATGACCATTCGGCTCACTGCGAAAGCGGTGTCATGTCGCTTATGATGCGGCACCATGGGTTGGATCTATCCGAACCCATGGTGTTTGGTTTAGCCGGTGCCTTGATGTTTGCCTATATTCCCTTTGTCAAGCTGGGAGGGATGCCACTTGTTGCCTATCGGAGCATGCCCAGGGCAATAATCAAGGGATTACAGAAAAATATTGGCATCACTATGAAGATGCGTACTTTTTCCAGTGTCGCCAAAGGAGCCTCTGCTCTTGATAACCTGCTTTTACGGGGAGAGATTGTTGGTGCCCAGACCTCTGTTTTCTGGCTGCCTTACTTTCCCGAAGAGATGCGGTTTCATTTTAATGCCCATAACCTGATTGTCTACGGCAAAGAGGATAAAGACTATCTGATCAGTGACCCGGTATTTGAAAACCCCATGCGCTGCCCGGTCAAGGACCTGGAAAAAGCACGGTTTGTTAAAGGGGTTATGGCTCCCAAGGGTTTACTTTATTATCCGCAGCACGTTCCCTCTTCAATTGATTTTTCTGAAACAATCCCCAGGGTTATTGCAAAAAACGCAAAAGCAATGCTGAAAACTCCTGTTCCGATAGCCGGAATCAGGGGTATTCGAATGCTTGCCAGGACTATTGGCCGTCTTCAGCGAAAAGATTTACGTTACGCAAAACTTTTTCTGGGGCATATTGTCAGGATGCAGGAAGAGATCGGCACGGGCGGGGCCGGTTTTCGTTTTATTTACGCCTCATTTTTGCAGGAGGCAGGAGCAATACTTCATAATGCGGCCCTGACCGATGCCTCTGAAATGTTGACTCAGGTTGGGGATCAGTGGCGGGAATTTGCCCTGATGCTTGCAAGGGCGATCCGTGCCAAAACGGGCGCATCCATTGATTTTGTAAACCTGCAGACTAAACTTGAAACTGTGGCCGATGCTGAAGCTGAGGTGTACAGGAAATTGCTCGGGACTGTGGGGCGGACGTGATCAGAGTTAAAAACGTAATAAAACGGTATGATGACCATACCGCCCTTGATCATGTGAACCTGCAGGTCGATAAAGGAGTTATTCTTGGTTTGCTTGGCCCTAACGGGGCCGGAAAGACGACCCTGGTGTCGATTCTCAACGGGTTGACTGCTTACCAGGAGGGTGAAATAGAAGTATTTGGTCTGTCGCTCATGCAAAACAGGAATGAAATCCGCAGACGCAGCTCGTTTATCCCGCAGTCACTGGCCCTGTATGACAAGCTGAGCGTTTATGAAAATCTGCGCTTTTTTGCCGGAATTCAGAGAATAGACAGCAACGATGTGAAGCGAAATCTTGAATATGCGATCTCTGTGAACAGGCTTGGCCCCGTGCTTGAAAAGACTGCGTCAACGCTTTCCGGCGGCCTGAAACAACGGCTGAATATTGCCATTGGGTTATTGAATGATCCTGAATTGTTGTATTTTGACGAACCTACTGCCGGTATTGATCCGGAACTGCGAAACGATATTCTTCAGACGATAAAGTCATTTAAAAAAGAAGGGAAAACCATTGTTTATACCTCGCATTATATGGAGGAGATCGAAAAAATATGTGATCAGGTAGCAATTATCAATCACGGCCGAATTGTTCGGGAAGGCTCCCTCACCACCCTGCTTCAGGAAGAAAAAAGTGATGCCGCTGTTCTTGAACTGCTCCATGCCGGGAAGACACGATTGGCTGCCATTGCCGGGAAAATTGAAGATGTGGATATTGTTGACGGGTCGACACTTCTTCTGCATAAAGCAGATGCCCGCAGGTTAAGCACACTTCTTGTTCATCTGGAATCTGAAACCATTACTGTCCGGAAGATCCGCTTCGGCGCAACAAATCTTGAATCTCTTTTTCTCCGCTTAACTTCCAATCACAGGGCTGATGTTTAAAGCTATGCTCATAAAAGAGGTCATTCTCGTGCTGCGGGACCGGCATGCCCTTGCCGCCCTTTTTATCATGCCGTCGATTTTTATTCTGATTATGTCGCTTGCTCTTAAAGATACGTTCAGCAACGAGAGAGCCCTGCTCAACTATGCTGTTATCGACCGGGACAACACGGAGCAAAGTGAGCTGTTACAAAAATATCTGCAAACAAGTCCTGTGCTTTTACGCCATGAAATTACAGAAACCGCCTCACAGTTTCAAGACCTGGGAGTTGGTGACAACCTGCAGTTTATCCTGATCATTCCTGCCGGGTTTGCTCAACAGCTGTCAGCTGTAAAGGAGGATGCCAGGTTACTCCGACTTGAAGTTTCCTCAGACGTTAAACAGGAAGTCCTGACGATTTTCCGGGCAAAACTCTCTACAGATATTCTCCGTCTTCGTCTGGGGAGAATGAAGGAAGAACTTGCGCCCTTTGTTCCGGATATTGCCAGCAGGCTCAGTGGTATTGAGTTTACAGGTGACGGGCTGATTGACGTGCACTTTACCGGCATGGAGGCCAATCAAAAGCCTACTTCCACCCAGCAGAGCGTTCCTTCCTGGATTGTTTTCGGGATGTTTTTTGTTATAATTCCCATGTCGACAATTTTTATCAATGAACGCAGGCAAAACACCCTCACCCGCATGAGCGCCATGAATATCACCATTCCCGCTCTCTTTGCCGGAAAGATCATTCCCTACCTTATTATTAATCATCTCCAGGTCTGGCTGATGATCGGTGTGGGAGTTTTTCTGGTACCGCTTTTGGGCGGAGATGCGTTAACACTCGGCCATTCTGTTACCGGCCTGATTATGGTCTCCCTGGGACTTAGTCTGGCAGCTATTGGTACGTCGGTGCTTATTGCCGTACTTGCAGAGACTGTCGAACAGGCGACGACTATTGGCGGTCTGGTCAATATCCTGCTCGGGGCCATCGGCGGGATAATGGTACCTAAGTTTTATATGCCAAAAGCTATGCAGGATTTTGCCAATATCTCGCCCATGTCGTGGGGGCTTGAGGGGTTTCTTGATATTTTTCTGCGTGGCTTGGGGCCGGCAGCTGTTCTTAAGGAAACACTCGCTCTGGCGGCATGTGGTTGTTTTTTGCTGCTGCTTGCGGGTGTACTACTCAGTCATAAAATGAGAAGGGGCGTATGAAGGGGTCTTGTGACATGGCGCTTAAACTGCGGCTGAAAACCATGATTATTGAAGAGTGTGAAAAAGAGCACATTAAACCCGCCGAAATTGAAGATAATGTTCTTCTTTTTTCTGATGACAGCAGGTTGGAGCTTGATTCTCTTGATGCGCTGCAGATCTCCGTGGCCCTGCAAAATCAGTTCGGGGTGCGGATTCCTGACAGCAAATCTTTTCGCCGTCACGTGACAACAATTAACGAGCTGGCCGATTATATTCAGCCTGGTGTCCAATGATATCAATCCTGGGTGGTGAGCTGCTCAGCTCTCTGGGGGCTGGGGAAGAAAGAATTGCCGCCCTGCGTAATGGCAGGGCAGCGCCGGACACCATTGCTGTTGAGGCCTTTGCCGATCAGCCATTATTTCCATATTACCTGATAGATAACTCCTCCAGGGTGGCCAGGGCTGACCACATCGAAGAGTACCTGCAAAATGTTACTGAAAACCTGTTTTCCAGACAGTTTTCGGGTAGTTCTCCGCCCGCCAATACAGGAGTCTTTCTGGGGTCATCTTCCATTGATTATTCCCTGACCCGTCCCATTGAACAAATTATTGACGGGCTGGATCCGGGGAAACTTCCGGGGAATCGGGTAGGTGGCGGTTTTTACGCCGACAGAATCATGCAACGGTTTGGTCTGAGCGGCCCGTCTCTCACCTATAATACTGCCTGTACCTCGAGTATCAACGCCTTTATGGATGCCGCGGCAATGCTTGAGTGCCGGGTCATTGATTACGCACTGGTAATGGGGCTTGAACTTTCCCTTCCGGTTATTGTTGAAGGGTTTGCCCTGATGCAGCTTCTTTCACCTGATGTGTTGCGTCCTTTTGGTCAGAAAAGAAACGGAATGATTCTGGGCGAGGCTGTCAGCGCAGTCCTGCTCTGCCGTTCTGATACCCGTTCTTCAAACTGGCATTATCTTGGGGGGGAGAGTTGCTGTGAAATTCATAGTGTTGCAGGATCAGATCCCGGCGGGAAGGGCATAGCTCAAGTCATACGGCAAAGCCTCAGCGACGCACAGGTAAGCCCGTCAGAACTCACAGCCCTCAAGGCCCACGGCACAGGAGGTGAACTCATGGATCTTGCGGAAATGCGGGGTATGGAAATGGCCTTTACAGATATTCCTGATTATTTTTCTCTTAAACCATATATCGGTCATACCCTGGGAGGATGCGGTCTGGCCGAGCTGGTGCTGCTTATGGAATGCGTGGACAACGGGTTTATTCCAGCCACTCCCCATGCAGAACCGCTGGATGAACAGTTTACCTCACCACCTGTGCGCACCAATATGGACGTAACGCACGGTCGGTTCATGCTCAACTATTTCGGCTTTGGTGGCAATAACACGTCCTGCATACTTGAAAAGACCAAACCATGATTTTTATCCATGCCGCAGGGATCCACAACACCATGCCCCGGGAGAGGCAACCTGATCTTGCCGAAGAACTGCATACGCTCACAGGCAAGATCTACCGGCGCACCGATCATTTTATTCAGTTGGCCATTCTGGGGGCCCATAAAGCAGCAGGTACAAGGGAACTTCCAGCTCAGACAGCCATTTATCTGACTTCAGGCCAGGGAAATATTTCTGTGTTTACGCGGATTTGCGAGCAGCGAAGACAGCATAATCTTTTGCCTAAGCCTGTAGATTTTATTAATCTGCTCAGTAATTCAGCAGGATTTTATGTTGCTTCGCATCTGGCTCTGGATGGAAAAAATCTGTTTGTGACCCATCACCATTTTCCGGCGCAGATGGCTTTGCTGGCTGCACAAAATGATTTGCGGCTTGGCAGGCAGAAAATGGTGCTCCTTGGAGGGGTTGACGAGTGGATTCCCCGGCAGGAGCTTGCCCGAAAACTCCTTGGGGTAAGCCCTTCCACTCAACTTGGCGAGGGCAGTAACTGGCTGCTGCTCAACAGTGAAGAAAAGAATGCCCTGGCAACCGTTGAGGTGCATCCTCAACTTCTGTCCTCTTCTCTTCTGGCGGCTCTTTTAAGCTATGCCCCCAGAAACACCTCTCTGATTTTTTCCCACCGTTTTGACCGTGAAGCAGTGTCCGGTTTTATGCGGCGATACCCGCAATGCAGACTTTTTTCCCCGGAAGAGGACAGTGGTTATTACGAAACCCATCCCCTGTTTACTCTCAGCAGTTTTCTCAGGCAGGAGAAGGGGAGATTGATTCACATTGATACAGACGGGAACCAGTATATGATTGTAACCCTTGCAAATGACCTGTTGTAACCGGAGGAATTTTTCCCTGACGCCAGGGGGCTCGTCCAGGAAACCAGGAATAAAGTATCTGATCACGGGGTATGCAACCACCTCGAAATAAAACATGACTTGTAAGTGGTTGCAGGGTTCCTCAGCCGTGCGGGATCGAACCTCATAATTATACACCCCGTATATTGGGAGGTTCGAGCGCGTGCGGATGGGGTGCCCTGTGACCACTTACGGAATAAATTATGATTCATGCCTATAATTTAACAAAACGTTTTAACGGCCATCTGGCTGTTGATCATGTCAGCCTGGATATTTCCAGGGGCGAGATTTTTGGCCTTCTTGGTCCCAATGCAGCGGGCAAAACGACTATTATCCGCATGCTCTGCGGTATAATTACCAGTGATGACGGTGAGGTGGTCATCGGTGACAGGAATGTTGAAAAAGCAAAAGCTGGTTTTGGCTATGTGGCCCAGCATTTTGGCCAGTATGAAGAACTGAGCGTCTGGGAAAACATTCGATTCTACGCCCGCATGTACAGAGTGACCGATGAACAATGGTTGCTACACCTTCTCGACCGTTATCAGTTAACATCATTTAAAGAACAGCTCTCCGGTTCTCTTTCCGGTGGTTACAAGCGGCGTCTGGCACTGGTTTGCGCCCTTGCCCACGATCCTGACGTACTGTTTCTGGATGAACCCACTGCCGGTATTGATCCTGTTACCCGAAAACTCTTGTGGGATGATTTTTACGCACTCAGCGCCGAAGGCAAAACCCTTTTTGTCACCACCCACTATATGGAGGAGGCCCAGCGTTGTCATAAACTGGCCTTTTTATCATCCGGCAGGATTGTTGCCAAAGGCTCACCTGATGAGCTGAAAGAGTATCTAGGTGATGCCCGTGTTTTTAGAGCCATTGTTCCGTATAAACCAGAGCTTCGTGAAGCCCTGCTTGGTACGGAAGGGTTGATGTTAATAAACCAGTTTGGTAATGAGCTGCGTATTATTGTGGCAGCGGAGGCTGCGAAATCGCATCTTGAAGAAATAATTACTACTGTAACCGGTACGCCCTGTTCATTACAAACTGCCCGACCCAATCTGGAAGATATCTTTATTGCTTTGACCCGGGAAAAATCGTGAGATCATGCTGACAGCAATCATAAAAAAAGAGTTGTTACAGTTACGCCGTGATCCACGGCTGGTCGGACTCATTGTTGTTATGCCCCTGATCATGCTGATTCTTTTTGGTGTTGCCCTGAAACTTGAGCCGCAGAATGTCAAGATGGCATATGTTGATGGTGATCAATCAGTTTTCAGCAATCTGATCAAGACAGGGTTGTGGAGCGATGGCTATTTTGATCTGTATGAGGTTAAGGGAAAAGAACAGATTATTGAAGAAATACGTTCGGGGCGGGCCAAGGCTGGATTGTATATAGACAACACCCTGTCGCTTTTGTTAACAGAAAACAGGCAGCCGCATATCATTTTTTACGTGGACGGAACCATGCCGTCTCTTACCACGGCAATGAAATATCATTCTAAAAATGCGACTTCAGATCAGGTCACAGGAGATATGTATTTCTCAGATCCTGATGCCGAAAATGTGGTGATTGCCCCGGAACCACTCGTCATGGATACCGTGGTTCTTTTTAATCCGGACGAAAAGGAAACCTGGTTTTTCCTGCCGGGTGTGATTGGTGTTCTGATAATGCAGATCGCGCTGATACTCACAGGTATTTCCGTTGTTCGGGAACGGGAAAAAAAGACTCTCGAACAATTGCTGGTCACGCCCGTCAGCAAATCAACGTTTATTGTGGGGAAGATCATCCCCTATATTATTATCGCATTGCTCGACTTTTATTTTATTCTCGGAGCGGGCTGGGCCATGTTTGAACTTCCTCAACCATCGTCCCATGCACTTTTGTTTCTTCTGGCCCTGGTCTATGTGGCGGTTATGATTTCTCTGGGGCTGCTTATTTCCCTGATCGCGAAAACCCAGCAGCAGGCCATGTTTATCGCAATATTTATTATTGTTCCCTCTATTCTGCTCTCAGGATTTATCTTCCCGCTGGAGGCCATACCCGGAACGGTCAGGCTTATCAGCTCTGTTATTCCATTTACGTACTTTGTTGAGATCATTCGCGGCCTGCTCGTTAAGCACACGCAGTTTGTTGATTTGTTACCTGCTTACCTTGCCCTGTCAGGATTTGTTGTTGTTTTTGTGGGGGCAAGTATCCTGAAATTTAGAAAAACACTGTAATGCTTTCTGATGACGAATAGCCCTCTGTTAACTCCACACTTTATGATATGTAACATACTGATGCACGCATACAAACGGGAGCAGTATAAGGTTTGCACTTTGCCGGTGATGGGGTAGAGCACGTTTTTCGCACCCACCTGAATGGTTACACTTAAAGAAGCAAAGGTATGAAGGGCAGGCAGGCTGTTTGCGGAGTTGAAGGCGGTGGAGGAGAGGTAGCTGAAAATTCATAGGCCCCGATATCAACGTTTGCCCCCTGAGGACGCGTTCCCGAGAGCATATCATTATCCGGCGCCGCTCTGCCGGCAAAGGAGCGAATGCCTGCGTCAATGGCTGGAGAAGATTTGATCAGCCGATAGTCTCCTGCGTCAGGGTCGATGAATAACGAGTTGATTCCTGCCAGAAAAGAGCCGTTGTCATACCCCAGGGCCTGCCATTGTTTGAGGGTGAGCATGGTGTCGTCACGGTCTGGAGTGAAACGGTTTATTACGATGTTATGGGAACTGGAAAAGCCAATACTGTCGTCATCAATGGCAATGCTTCCACCCCAGACATCACTTTCACTGAGCAGTATATTGTTAAACACGGTGTTGCCACCCTGTTCAGCCGTGATTCGCACAGCCCAGCCACCTGAATTTTGGGGAACAATGATGGTGTTGTTGACAATGGTGAGGTTCTTCGGGCCTTCTGAGGCATCAATTCTGAATGCCCGGATACCGTTGCCGATGTTATCATAAATAAGATTATTTCTGACAATTGAATCCTGCACACCGTCCATGTTCAGCGCATTGAGGCCATTGCTGTAAATGGTGTTTTGTTCAACGATCAGGCCACTGATTATACCGTCTCCGCCAACAGACTCATCCCCGTTAAAATGAATCCCGGCTTTCAGACAGTGGTGCAGACTGTTTCCCCGGATGGTCGTGTTGCCTGTACCCGCATTAGCCATGTAGACGCAATGTGTACCTTCAAGCCCGCAATGGTCGACTTCGTTATTTTCTATGAGAGAATCCATTATTTCAGAAAAGTACATTCCCACACTTTGGCTCCTGACAATGGTGTTGCGGCGAATAACCAGACCGTGTACCGGGTTGTCAGGCGAAGCATTACGATGGGCGATTCCCATATTGGCAACGTTTTTTATCGTGAATCCCTGGATGGTTATGTAGCTCACACCACTGAGTAGAATTCCGTAGCCGTCGGAGTTTCCACTGTCAATAACGGCTGCAGTAGATGCTGCGGAAAAGACAATTCTCTGTGCGGAAGTGCCACTTGTAGACAGCCTGAAACCTCTGTAATGCCCGTCACGGACAGAGACTGTATCTCCGGGGGTGACAGTATCAGCCGCTTTCTGGAGAGTGGCAAATGGACGGGAAGCTGTTCCCGGATATGTATCAGACCCCGAGGGAGCGACATACAAGGTAGCGGCCTGAGCCGGAGCAGGGGAGAGAAAAATTGTACTGCAGATGATCCAAAAAGCTGCTAAGAAAATGGGTGACGACTGCTGTGCGGTCATTGTTTTCCTTTTGTTTGCAAAGTTTAGGGTGTCATCTTTTGCGGCTGCAAATGTAAACAGGGTTGTATCCATTCAGGCAAAAGAGCTGTCGTCTTTTTAATGTAAATATGTAGCAAAAATAATGCCAGAGGATGAGTAATGAGAGTTCATTATCTGCAACATGTACCGTTTGAAGGGTTGGGAGCAATTGAGAGATTTATGCAGGAGAAGAGGCATGATGTGTCATGCACTCGTCTTTTTGCGGGTGAGACTTTGCCTGCTGTTGATACTTTTGACTGGCTCATTGTCATGGGGGGGCCCATGGGGATTTATGACGAGGATGAATATCCCTGGCTGGCTGAGGAAAAAGTGTATATCCGCAGTGCTATAAGGGCAGGGAAAATTGTTCTGGGTATTTGCCTGGGAGCACAGCTGATTGCTGATGTTCTCGGGGCAAAAGTGTACTTCAGCGGGCATCGTGAAATAGGCTGGTTTGCGATCACCCGTTCTGACGGGGTTGAAAACACGGCGTTGGCCGGAGTGTTTCCCGAAAAGGCTGAAGTCTTTCATTGGCATGGAGACACTTTTGATATTCCTGAGCAGGCGATACCTCTTGCCGAAAGCGTGGCCTGTAAAAACCAGGGGTTTATATTCGATGATCGGGTTGTCGCTCTGCAGTTTCATTTGGAAACAACTCCTGACTCGGCCAGGAAACTTGTTGAAAACTGTAGAAATGAGCTTGACGGATCAGCATTTGTTCAGGCAGAAGATGAAATTATGAAAGACCCGGCAGGGTTTATTCGGCTCCATTCGATGCTGTTCAGTCTCCTTGAAGCCCTTGAGCATACTGCTGTTACTTGAAAAACGAGTTGGGGATGGATGTTTTGGGTAAACGAATTGTTTTTCTACTGGTTTTTGTTCTTTTTTTCACGCAGATTCCTGCGGCTATGGCCAATCGGGGAGGGACTTCCGGGTTGAAAACCGCAGGCTACAAATCTGTCGCCTTTAAAGGTGAGGTTCTTTCCCGTGAGATTGCGCGTACCACCGGGATCGCCTTAAACCCGATTCTCTGCATGTCCGCCTTTGGGGCTTATACCTATTACACAACAGAGGCCGCAGAACGGCAGGCTCTGCCCTGGCATGCATCTCCGCAGTTCTTTGGCCCGCTTGCACTGGTCATGTTTTTGATTTTTTTAAAGGATTCAAGCAAAATCGCCTTGCCGAAAGTGTTGACGGTTCCCCTTGATGCCCTGGAAACATTACTTGAAAAAAAAGCAAGTGCGCTGCTTGCCCTGCCCATGCTCTTTTCCGCAATCAACAGTGGAGAATATGAGCAGGTGCAGCAAATCTCGCAGCTGCTGGGAGATTTTTTTTCTCATGCGGCAATTGCGGGAACGCCGCCGGGCTTAGCTGTTCAGGCCGGCCCTGGTATCCTGACAACCCTCACAACCTGTACTGTTGTCACGGCTGTTTTTGTGGTGGTCTGGGTGCTTTCTCACGCCTTTGATATTCTTATTCTGCTCTCGCCTTTTTCCACGTTTGACATGGTGCTCGCGACAACCCGAAATGGTCTGATCGCAGGAGTTGTCGGAATGGCAGGAAGTCCATTTGGACTCTGGCTATCCCTTGCTATTTGTGTTGTCGCAGTTGTATTATTTCCTCGGGCATTGCGACTGGTCATTTTTGGCACAGTGATCTCTTATGATATTGTTGTCTACCGGCTACTGGCAAGAGAATCATCCTCTCTTTTACAGGGTCAGGAGATACAAGGGTTTACCTGCTGTTATCTGTCTTCTGTTCCACCCCGTACTTATGCAACTATTAAGCAGAACCAGGGCCAGCTGGTGATTACCTGCAAAACAGGATTCTTTGGTCCTCAAAAAAGCATACCCACTGGTATTGCTGCTGCTAACTGCGCGCTTGAACCCGGGTTTTTGTCACCGGTTGTCAAAACAAAAGATGGGCAGGGGCATGGGGAAATACGTTTATTAAGACTCAGGCCGAAGTATCATCGGGC